>JAUIBX010000189.1 GCA_030427595.1 Bacteriovoracia bacterium
CCAGCGGTTGCCCTTGGAGTCAGCAAAGAGCACATCCCTTTCAAATTGAGGAAGCTTAATAGCATTCTTGGAAGAGAGTTGATCAAGAGCAATGACCCAATTGGCCCTAACGCCATAGTGAGCTCCTTGATCATTTTCATTAGCGAAGACGCGAAGACCATTAGGTCCCGACTTATACCAATCTTTAATATACGGGAAATCTTCATTCTTATACATGAGCCCGGTTTTATTGAGGCGGTAGATGGTGTCAGTTTTCCAATCCGTGATGAGGTCATCACCAATATTGGCCTTGGAGAGATTCATAAAGTAGCGCTCTGAAAGATCAAGATTCCCCAAACCATTGTAGTCCCTTTGGCGGTTCACGAGGATCTCTGTGGCGGCCGTATGGCTCATAAAGAGGCAGGAGCCAGCATTTTCTTGATCAGGAGTTGGCATCATGTAAGGGAGAAAGTGATTCATGCCCCCCACAAAATCTTGGTCATCTGGTAAGAGCGCCTTGGTGGTTATGGGGGCGAGGTCCTTTTCAAAACTGCTGAAATCATTAGCGGATTTAGTACCCGTAACAATCTGAGCGCCAAAGCTTAGGCCTTGTAAGAAAAGAAGGGTGGCGATGAAAAATTTCATAAAATCTCTTCCTTGATCGGTGTGAACATGATGTTGAAATTACTTGAGCGTATTATTCAACCTGTCCTCAGATCTTTCGTCACGACAAGGTGTTCTAAGTTTCTGAAATGGTTAAAGAGAACTTTTTACAGACTGGGTAATTTTAACCCACTTTAGAGGACTTAGATGCACAATTGTGCAAAGCACGTTAAAAAGTGGCCTTCATATTTGAACAGGACCTAAGAAACATGATCACACACCGACCCAAATGCATTTTACTTATGAGTTTCTTGTTGAGTTTTCAAGGTTTTGCCCAGACCGAGATCAATAAGAGCGTAGAGACTAAATCCATTCAGCAAAAGGAATTTGAGAAAATTTCTCTTGGAAGCGGCCTTAGGCTTATGGATCAGCTCTTCAGTCAAGCAGGTCTAAAGGCCGCCATTAGAGAGGTTGGCCTAAGTGGTAATAGTGCCACTCAAGTGGAGCAAGTTGTTAGGCTTTCTTTAAAGAACCTCACGGGAAGTGAGAACCCCAGTCGTCAGAATCTGGCCGCTGCCCTTCGTGGAATTAGTAACGGAACTGATGCTCGGGTTAAAGAAGCGGTTATTCAAATCCTCTTAAAGAATGAGGCTGAAGTCTCTCAAAATGTCAATGGTCTGGTTTTCTTAGCAGGACGCTATGGAATTGATAATTCTTTGGCAATTGCTTGCAGTGCTTGTGTGGGAGGAACTCTTGCTGAAAAGGGCTTTGCCTTTTCTTACAAACAAGTAACTGACAAGCAGACAAGCTTCATTTTAAAAAATGTTATTCCAAGTAAGACCTCTGAACTCAGCCAGTTTATTAAAAATAGATTGAGCCGACTTAAGATGTCCTCTATGCCTAATCGCTATTATATGAATATTGGTCCCACTGATGAGAAGAGTTTCGCTCTTTTCTTAAGTGTTCCTGAATATGGATCAGGACCACAAAAGGAGCTTTTTGAGGCCATCAAAAAAGTGAGTGAAAGACCAAATGGACAAGTGGAACTAATCGATAGAGAGAATGCTCACAAACTTTGGCGCCTTTTTAGTAATGATCTTAATGATGCTGAACTTCAGGGGTGGAGTAAAATTCTTCGTGAAGTGGCCGAGGATGCTAAGGCCAAGGGTGAGGTCAATAGGAAAGCTGCTTTTTATCGTTACTTTAAGAAGAGAGCGGATGCTGACCCGTCTTTAAGAGCCAATTACGAAACTCTTGAGAAAAAGAATTGCTTCTTTAAATAAGAAAAGCATGACCCAAAATGAAACAAATAACTTTTAAAAATAAATTAGGTAAGAAAATGACGATCCAACAGAAACCCACAATTTCGGTCCACAAAATATTCGCACTATTATCCCTTCTCATTGCGCTACTTTCGACAAGTGTTCCTTTGGACCTCCTTGTTGCTCAAGAAGACCCGGGTAGAACGGCCTACTCTGTCTATGCTGATCTGCAAGAGTCAGCTACTTCCTTTAATGCCCGTGCCCTTATGGTTGGAGATGATCTCGCCATAGAAGGAATGGACGCAGGTGTTACTTACGGCGCTGAAAAAGAGGCTTCTTCAAGTCTCTTAACAAGAATTATGACTCCTCCAGCAGATAAACTTAAGACTATGGTGTCTAATATGCCGGAAGAAAGTAAGGAGAGATTCCTTAGAGATTTCTTTACGAATTATATGAAAAACGCCAATGGCTATCGCACCTATAAAAACGATGAAGGTGTGGTCATTGACTACGCTCGTGATGTCAAAGATCTTGAAGGCAACCCTAAGCTTATTGATCTTGATGCTCTTAAGGCGGACATAGATTTTGAAACCGCTGCTGTGTCTGAACTTGAAGGGAAGTGGGCCCAGTGGCTTGAAATGACAGATGATAGACCTCTTTCATTTGTTAGGCCATCAGTGCGCACAAAAATGTTCCATGGAACCCTTCCAGGCATGAGTGATATGTATCGTCTCAAGGGAAGTAACTATGACTACAGCTCTTGGATGCCGACCTGGGGCCGCGCCCAAAAGTATATTCGCGATGCCCATGGCCACGGTGGTGGTCGCGGTGGTGGTTGGGAGATCAACTTTCTTCCCCAACAGACCTATGGTGAGTTTGAAGAGATGGTGATGTGGTTTCGTAAGGAACTCATAAATGCTGGAAAACTCTTTCAGGCCCCTGGTCACCAGCGTATGGTTTTTAGAAGACACCCCAATCTCGATGAGGCCCGTCTTGCAGAAACCTATCGTATGATCCAAGCGCTCATCGTTGTTGATGGTATTGCCGGTAAAACGGGGATTGAAAAGGCCAATTACAAATCTGTTCAGCCGGACTCTTCACTAGCGAGTCTAAGCACTGGTCGTGGTGTTATACGGCTAGAAGGTGCACGTTGGGCCGAAGACACCCATGGGGTTGAATTTAGAGCGGGGACTAAAGACATCCGTGCAGCTCGCTTCTATCAAACAGTTTTGGCCGCTCGTGCTTCTACTAATGATTTCTCGGGTCTAGCCGCGATTAGTGATTACACCCTCTATGATGGCAATAACTATACGGCCGCAAGTCTTGCTGAGCGTTTCGATGTACCAGAGGAAAAGGCGCAAAAAGCTCTTGACGCTCTTTCTGGTGGTCAAGTTAAGCCAAGCTTCACCATTCCTTTTTGGAAGTGGGAAGATGCTGGTCTACCATTTCTTAGTGATACTAAGAAAGCTTTTATTAAATCTCTTACTAAAGATTTTATTCTTCAGCTCGCCGAACTTGGTCCAGAAAACCTTGAGTCCGAGTCTCGTTCACTTATGCGTTCATGGACCAAGTCTTCTAAACTTGGAGAGGAAATCCGTACTTACTTAAAGCCAAAGAGAATGGCAGAAACCACAACTGATCTTCTTCAGTATGTGGCCCCAGCGGGTAGACCCCTTGTGGCCAACCCTGTGGATGTCAATAATATTGACCTTGGTATTGAGTACTCAGGTAAGTTTCCTTTGGCCTTAGATGCCGAATATTCTCCTGAAAGATTGGCCGACAATAAGAAGGCGTGGTTACAAACACGAATTGACCTCACAAGTGATGAGAGGAAGGCCGTCATTAAGAAAGTCGCCGATGACCTTCTTTCCGCCCTTGGTGGTGAAGGTGAGGCCGAAGAAGTTGTCGATGCTGGCGGCCATGGCCACGGTCTTGAAGTGGCCTATAAAATCCGTGACCCTCAAAACCGCAAATGGGTTGTTGAGTGGGATGGTATCGGTCGTTCATACACTGCCGAAGGTGAAATAGTTGAAGACTCTATCCGTGGTGGTTCAGTGGAACTTGTCACGCCAAAATTTGTTCCTCAACCAGAAGAAATGGAAGCCGTTTATGCGGCCTTTGAGAAAAATAATATCATGCCGACTATTAAGGCAGGTGGTGGCCACATCAATGTGGATTTGGCTCCTTTTGACAATAACCCCAAGGCCCTTGCCCGCTTTATGGCCATTTTTCATGAGCATCGTGGAGTGATGAGTCTCATGTTCCAATACGTGAACCGACTTAAATCTGCGGAGCCTATTGATATTGACCCCGAGCTTGCACAAAAGTTGGCGAATTTTGAAGGTAGCGAAGAAGAGCTCAAGAAGCTTCTCTTTAACAAGCGCTACTTTAATACGCGCTACGGACGTAAGACTCGCTACAATCAACTTGATATGTCTGCTTATTTTCAAGATGTTATTCCTGAAGAGCTTATTACTGATGACTTTGATATCAATTCACCAGTAGATCCTTGGAGAAGAACTTTTAGAGTGGATCCCAATATTAGAAAAGCTGAGTTTAGACTTTTTAATGCTCCTCGCGACCCCATGGAAAGTGCTCTGCAGATTAAATTGGTACGTGCCATTCTTAATAAGGCGCTCAATGAAGAGACACCTCTTTCTGGGTCTGTTCAAAAAGTGGATCATGTTGAGTACTTGAAAAATCCTGCCAAGGCCTATGAGGATTTAGAAAAGCTTTGTGATGACCTCGGACTTGATATTAATGACTACCGTCCTGCGGTTGCTGAAGGATTATCAGATACTGACTTGGCGACGCGCTCAGCCTTCTTTGAGCCCCTTGATGAAAAGCTAAGACTCCATCCTAAGCAACCAGCATGGGGTGAGGCGGTTGCGGCCAGAAGTGCTGATGAGGCGATCTCAAGTGAAGGGCGTCAGTGGAGCCCTGGTCCTGCTGATGAGCAAAATACCATGACTCACGAGGCGCGTGTTCGTGCCGCTGAAGAAGCACAGAGACAAAGAGGGAGTATTGTCCCCAATCGTGAAGTCCCAGGGGATTTTGTGCGCTCAGATAGTTGCGTCGATGCAGCTGGTGCCTTCCTTTAATTCACACTTTTCTTGGCCTCATGACAAAGGGCGTACTTTAAGCTAGAGTGCGCCCATGAGTGAGGTCTCTTTTTATTCAACAACATTAGAAGATTTTGAAAAATGGTGGCAAGGCCTTGGTCATGCTCTTGGACCTCATAAGAGGCTGCAGCGTGGTCTTGTTAATGGGCTCTATCCGAGCGTACCCAGTGAGCACCCTGAAATTTCTCGTGAACTTCTAAATGAAGTGGCCACTTCCTTTGATTTCTCTTTGCCCAATGTTTTTGAAAGAAGGGCGGCCAGCGACGGCACTATTAAATACCTCTTTGAATTAAAAGATGGTCTTAAAGTTGAGAGTGTGGCCTTGCCCTTTCATAAGAAGTTTACTCTTTGCCTCAGTTCTCAGGCCGGATGTGCCATGGCCTGTGAATTTTGCTTTACTGGTACCCAAGGCCTTAAACGTCACCTTGAACCTCATGAAATTGTCGGCCAATACATACAGGTTTGGCGCGACCTCAATAGGAATGGGGATCATCCCATGACTCCCAATATTGTCTTTATGGGTCAAGGAGAACCTCTTCATAATTTTGAAGCATTAAAGAAGGCCATTGAGTATCTCACAAGTACACCAGGTCTTGCTCTAGGGCCTAGGCAAATAACTGTATCCACTGTGGGGTACCTTCCCGGTCTTAAGAGGTGGGAAGAGCTTCCTCCTGTCAACCTTGCTATTTCGTTGCATTCTCCCTTTGAAAAGGAGCGCACTAAGCTTATTCCTATGAACAGGGCCTACTCCATTGAGAAAATTATGGAAGTTCTTAATGGCTATGAATGGGGCAGAAGAAAGCTAATCAATTTTGAGTACCTGCTACTGGGAGGAGTTAATGACTCCCACGAGCATGCAAAGGCCTTGGCCAAGTGTATTGAGCCCTTTCCCTGTTTAGTGAATCTCATCCCTTTTAACCCCTATCCGGGATCACCGTTTAAAAGACCAAGTGATCAAAGGGTCGAAGAGTTTAAGTCATGGCTTGTTGAAGAGAAGGTGAGGACAATGGTGAGAGTGACAAAAGGGGATGATATTTTGGCCGCCTGTGGTCAGTTGGCCAATCAATTCCAATAAAAAAGGGACCGCACGGGTCCCTTTTATTTACCTTTATGTACTTTTTGTTTATTGGATAGCGACGATACCTGCGTGACCTTCACCTTCAGCTCCTTCGTCAAGCTCACGCTCATAATCTTCCACATGACGAGGAACTTCAACAATGATTTCTTCAAACTCAGAGGGAAGTTCAACTTCACCAACCACAGCTTCTTCCACAAGACGATATTGGTCACCGTTACAGCTTGCTTGGCCATCACCTGGATTAATCTCACAATCGTCTGCCGATTCTTCAGGCTCATCAATTTTTGTGATAGATGTGGGCTCAACCTCTCTATAATCCCTCAAGCCGAGATACTGCTTCTTAAATTCCTCTATATTCCTTTCCAGGTGCTCCTGCGCCTTTTTAAGACGAGCAATGTCACCTAAGTTTAAATTTTCAAAATCATCAGATTTTCTAAGATTCGTTATCTCATTGGCCGCGGCCATAAGTTGATTGTATACAGCTTCAACTCTTTCATTTCCTTCTCTCTCACTTAAGACACCACTGCTACTTGTTGGTTCTTGAGTATGATGAGGTTTGCGTCTGTGGATCATGCGGGTTCTGTGACCTACTGAATTTGGAACGGGGGCCTCATCTTCTACAAAGACTTCCTCAACGACTGCTTCATCTACAACTTCTTCAAATTCTGGAAAGTCTTGGGCAGTCACTGGAGCAAGATAAGTAAGAACAACTAATCCAGAAACTAAGAAAAGGGTTTTTTTGACGTTCATAACAGCTTTCATAACTTCCTCTCTTTTTTAGCATTAACATTCACATCACGTTCAACATCAACAAATTCAACTTCAACAACTAGGAGGACTCGACGTACCGCTTTTTCAACTGGCCCTGTGGAACTATCTTCTATCATGACCGAGCTTGAAACTAGGTTTTTAGGTTTTTTATGACGTGATCACTAGAAAATCAGAGCTTTATAAGCAAAAGGGCCTTCTTAAAAATTGCCACAAAATATGGGCGGCTTCACTCTAAGCCCCTAAATTTGTTGTATAATTTGTCTATGAGAAAATCCTTCAACCTTTCGAGTGCCGCGCTTAGGGGCCTTCTTTTTCTTCTCCTTACAGGCTGCCAAAGTGGCAGCGTCTGGCCACCTCAGGCCCTTCTCGCTCCAAGAACCAATCCTACAGAGGGGAGGAGTGAGGCCATAGGTTTCTATTCATCCGGTTGTCTCAAGGGAGCAAAAACCTTTCAGGGCCATGAGCGGGGATTGATCCTCTCTCAAAGCCGTCGTGGTAGGTTTTGGGCCCATGCTGATATGATTGATCT
>JAUIBX010000190.1 GCA_030427595.1 Bacteriovoracia bacterium
GCTAACTAATTAAAATATATGAACCATTTTAACAAGAATCGCTGAAGACGAAAGGCGCGGAAGCTTGCCGCCCACTATACCCGACTATTACACCCCAACACTATAATCTTGCCTTCCTGACACTTTTCTAACAAAATTTTAAACTTCTCATGTAAATTTATTGGCTATACTCGTGGTGAGAAAGCCTGCTCCAGGACAGGGGCTCTAAGGGAAACCTTAAGAAGAAAAAGGATTTTGAAATGGTAAAGATAGTATTTTGGCTTGTGATGACTTGGACTGTTGCTGTTGTCGCTGCTCTAGGCACAAGCTTTAATTTCTAACACCACAGTGCCCGTCTCCACTAACCAATAATGAGACGAAAGGCTAAACATGAGTGTATCACTTTGGGGCCTCCTTAAGACGATCATTCTCAAAAGTGTGCGCCTTCTAGCGCGCGCAGTTGTTTACCTCTCTTCCCTAAAAGCAGGCGAACCCCTAACTCTTTTTCAAGGACTTAGTGGCCAATCAACTGACAGTGATGGCGAAGAAAACGTTGACCACCTCTTCGATCTTCTTTCAATTACTCCTTCAAATTAATTCAAATTAGGCCACAATGGTCCCATGGAAAAACTTAAGGACTTCTACCAACAATGGGAGCATCTCGCTGGTGCCCTCTTCTTTCTCTTTGGCTTCATCCTCGATATTTTCACCTTAGGAAGAATCGATGAAACCATCAATATCATCATGCTCTTAGGCTACCTCAGTTTCTCCCTCTTCTTCTTCCTTTGGGAGATCAATATTATTTCTCTGAATCCTGAGAAACAGTGGGTACAAAAACTTGAAACCTATCGCAGTGAAGTTTTTCACTTTTGCCAAGGAGCTCTTCTCTCTGCTTTTACACTTTTTTATTTTAAGAGTGCCTCTCTTTCGACCTCCCTTATTTTTCTCTTTATTATTTTTACCTTGCTCCTTATCAATGAGTTGCCCTTTCTCCAAAAGGTGGGACCTCTCTTTAAAGGAGTTCTTCTGCAGGTCTCCCTCTTTTCCTTTGTGCTGGTTTACCTTCCCCTCCTCTTTGGTGAAGTCGGCATTTTAATTTTCATTGCCGTTGTCATCCTCTATGGCCTCCTTTTAAGTGGAGGATACTTTTTCTTTAAAAAGAAGGGTCTAGAAGAAGAAGCCAATCAGAAACTGTGGTTACGCCCGGGGTTTTTTGTGATCCTCTTTATGCTGGCCTTTAGAAGCTTTGGCCTCATGCCTCCCGTGCCGTTAAGCCTTGAAATGGCGGGCATCTATCATAAAGTGGAAAAACGTTATCCTCTCTATGACCTCTATCACCAAAAAGAATGGTGGCGTTTTTGGAATAACTCAGATGAGTACTTCAGAGCGGCTCCTGGAGATAAGATTTATTTCTTCACACGCGTCTTTGCTCCCGGTGGATTTAAAGATCAAGTTTATTTAAACTGGCAAAAGAAAATTGATGGTGATTGGAAAACCAGCGATCGCATTCCCTTTAAAATCAATGGCGGCCGTGATCAAGGTTTTCGCGGCTATGCCTATAAGTCCAACTACACAGAAGGTGACTGGCGTGTCTTGGTGGAAACTAAAGGCGGCCTAGAAATTGGCCGCCTGAACTTTGAAGTGGAAATGATTCAACAAGCTGAGGATAAGGAAAAAGACGAGAGAGTCTTTAAACGCCTCATTGATGGGAAGTCTTAAATTTCCTTCTTCTTAAACACCAAGAGGATAAGAACCACAATGAGAGCATAGCTTGCTAGAAAGTGGGGCACTTCCATAGTGGCCTCAAATTTCGCCTCAGTTCCCATAATAAAGGACGTACCAAGGGCTTCCCAATAGCTAAGGTGAGGGAAGATCCCGTGAATGATTGCGGCCAAGAGCTTCATGACACTTAAGTTCTTAAAAGTTTCAAAGTAGCCATTGTCGATAAAGTAGCTATTAGAAATGGTAATAAAGAAGGTCATGATGAAAGTGACAATAAAGGACTGAATGGTCCCCAAATAGAGACCAAAGAAGAGTGCTAAGGTAATGACTACCAAATTGGAAAGGCTGGTAATCAACATTCCTGTCACCACTCCAAAACTCAAGACAAAATCCCCCAAGGCCATGGAGATTCCTAAAATGCCAATGATGAGAGAGAGAATATAGTAACCAGTGACAATGGCGTAAGCGCCACTAATGCGACCAATGAGATATTCTCCACGTGACATAGGAAAAGAAAGCATTTGGGCCATCACTCCCCCATCTTGATCAGAGCGCACGGTAGAAACCCCAACAAAGGTCGCAACCAGATAATATTGATGACCCAAAAGAAAACCCCTAAGGACTGTTGGGCCAATCCTTCCATGGGAAGATCAGTGAGAATATTCTCTTTAAAGTAAGAGAGAAGAGCTCCCGCCAGAGAGATCATGATCACGGTGATAATCAAGAGAAAGAAGAGAGTTTTAGAGCGCCATTCTTTGTGAATGGTATTTTTAAAGATGAGCGCAATCACACTAAGATTCATGCTTTCCTACCTTGTCATAGAAGAAATCAAGAAGTGAGCCTTGGCCAATGAGATCTTTAATCTTACCTTCAACAACCAATGAGCCCTTATCGATGATAGCGATGGTTTCACTTACTTTTTCAACGGAGTCTAGTCCGTGGGAGTTGATGAAGAGAGTTTTACCTTGGCCTCTTAGCTCAAGAAGAAGGTCTTGCAGTTCTTTAATACCGATGGGGTCAAGACCACTGTAGGGTTCATCAAGAATCAGCAGGCGATTATCACCAATGAGGGTAGCAGCAAGACCTGTTCGCTGCAGCTGCCCTTTAGAACAATCCTTCACTTTCTTTTCCATCAAATCAGAAATACCTAAGCGCTCCATGGCCTGGCCACAAGCGGACTTAAGTTCATCACCTTTTAGGCCCTTCATTTGGCCATAGAATTCACAAACAGCACCTAAGGTGTAGTAGGGAAAGAAGGAAAACTTCTCAGGCAGATAGGCCACCTGCTGGCGACTTTCCTTATTGGCCACATCCTGACCAAGTAGCTTGAGACTGCCCTTTTGGGTGGAAACCAAGTTGAGAAGAGATTTTACAAAGGTCGTTTTACCAGCGCCGTTTTTCCCGAGAAGAGCAAAGCAATCACCCTCTTCTACATTTAGGGTAAAGTTTTTAAGCGCTTGAACACTTCCATAATTTTTACAAAGGCCTTGGGCCTCAATAATGGCCATAGTGCTATTCCTTTAAGGTTTGTTTACAGGACGAGGTTTGCGGTCATCATCGATGGCCACATAAGTGAAAACACCTTCAGTGATTTTTTCGCGATCACTTTGAAATTTGCGAATGGTCCAGGCCTCCACTTTCACAGCAATACTGGTGCGACCAATTTTGATGGTGTCACAATAGCAGCAAAGAATATCCCCCACATTGAGGGGCTTATGAAAGGTCATGGAATCAACAGCGATGGTCACAGTTCTTCCTTGAGCAATTTTTTGAGTATAGATGCCGCCAGCAATATCCATTTGAGATAGGAGGTAGCCTCCAAAAATATCGCCAATGGGATTGGTGTCCTTTGGCATGGCCATCGTTCTGACCGTCAGTTCACCTTGGGGTTGTTCTTCCATCTTCACTTCCTTTTAGAGGTACGTGGTACTTTTTCAGAATGCGCGTCATTTAAGATGACGCATGTTCTGAAAAAGTACCACGTACCTCTAAATAGTTTAAAGGAAAAGCAAAGACTTAGCTATTTACCGACAAAACAACTCCACTATCCCAAACGCCCTTTGCATGGGAAGAAAGGCCACCCTTTCATCCGGATAAAATTTAGGTCTATAATGAAGGCATGAAGAAGATGACGAAAACTCTATTGATTCTCTTATCCCTCTCTCCCATCGCCTGTTCAGGTCCGGCCGTTAACAAAACGTCCGCAGACTCTACGGCCAGAGGACCAGCTTCAACTGCGCCTGCCCCTACTGCTTGGGGTAAAACGGTAAGCCCAGAAAGCCAAGACCTCCTCGATGAAATCGAGAACGCGCCTACAGGCAACTACCCCGGAAAAAAGCTTCCCCAATAAGCTTACGCCAAGTAGGATGATGGTATGGAACCTCGTCAGGCGCTCAAATGGGCCCGTGCTAAATTCTTAAGTGCTGCCGCTGTCATCGTTAAAGACCCCAAGAAGATTATGAACTTGGTCTCTGATGTTGAAGGCAAGATCAACACTGAATACTTTAAGAAACAATTTAAAACCTTCTGGTCTGACCTCAAGCTCCTTCTCTCTCTTCTTAAGAACACCGCCCGCGGCAAATACAAACCTCAATCAAAGAAAAGTCTAATTCTTATGGTACTGGGACTGCTCTACTTCTTAAGCCCTCTTGACCTCATTCCCGACCTTCTCGTTGGCGGTTTCATCGACGACGCTGCCCTTCTCGCCTGGATCATCACCAAGGTCAAAGACGAGATAGATGCCTATAAACAATGGGTTGGAACTGTCTAAAAAGTAGTCTCAACAGAAGATTTTACAAGAACTTAGCCATTTTAACGCTACACATAAACAAATATGGTATTTCTCCCTTGAGCCCAAATGAACCCAAAATCGGAGGAATCCATGAAAACCCTTATCGCCCTCGCGATATGCGCACTCGGACTATCATCGGCCTACGGCCAAAATGGTCCCTTTAAAAAAGTGTCGCGCGAAGATCTTTATAACCACTTCTTTTCTATCAATTCGGATGATCAATGTAAGGACCACACCAACTGTCGCATGCTTCGTCGCCACCTGATCCGTGACACTAGGAACTGTGAAATGGACCCTACCGATGTGGAAGTGGTTTCCAATTATGTTGAAGCAAGTTCAGGTCGACCTGAAACAATCTCTGGTGCGATGAGCTACCTCGGAATTGCCCCAGGAAAATATGAGTACGATACCTTTATTGATGAAAGAGGTCGCCTCAATGTTGAAACAAGTATCTATTTTAATAATCTAGATGAATTTAGTGATTCACAAATTGCTCGCCTTCAAAGTCGTTTTAAAGCGGCCTCTCAAAAGTGGACAGACAACAACCGCTTTAGTGCCAACCCAGTTGTCTTTCGCTTAAAGCTGGCCAAGAAGAGAAGCGAAGGAAAAATTAAAGCAAAGCTTAAGAGAAATTTTACTCGCGGCCCTTACTTTAGCCGTTGGTCACTCTCTTGGGGTACAGCAACTATTGCGCACGAAATGGGCCATATGCTCGGTCTTGATGATGAGTATTCCAACAATCCTTTTGGTGGCTCCCTCGCTGGCTGTAACAGAAGCTCACTTATGTGTTCAAGCCACTCAGGTCGCGTGATGGACTATCACTACTACCTGATCTTTAGAAGAATGCTTTGTAAATAAGGTAAAATAAGGAAATAAGGTACGTGGTACCTGATGGAACTCCCTGCGTTTATGCGTGGGGAAACTCTTTTAAACTTCCCCATAGCCAAAGGGATCGTAATCGGCGCCCTCTTCTTCAAATTCAAAAGTGTATTTATAGGTTTCAAAACTTCTAAGCCTTTCTTTAAAAAGAAGAAAGTGACCCACTCCCGTCACGAGACCAACGCCTAATCCCACACTGTGGGCCATGTAGCTCACCTGCGGATCAAAGGAACTTGGTACAAAGAGGAAGAGACTCACGGCCGCCACCTTCATGAGGCGTCGAGATAGAGTCACACTTCTTTGAATCAGAAGATAGAGCATCAGCCAAAAGCCCCACAAAAAATAAACCACGCCACTGGCGCCAAGGAGACCGATATCAGGCTTCATAGTATTTAAGGTTAGGACATTTGTGAGGATTCCTCCGCCAATACTATAGAAGAAGAATGTAAGAACGCCATAGTACTCAATCACAAAGTAAGAGAGAATCATCAGCATCAAAGAATTGAAAAGAAGATGACCAAGATCTCCATGAATAAAGAGGCTGGTCATCAAGCGATAGATATCCCCCTCTTTAAAAACGAAATCACCTTTGGCCAAAAGAAGATCTCCGAGAGGATGATGCCAATAGAAGACACTCAATAAAACACATAGGCTTAAAAAGAAAAGGGCGCCAAGTTTTGCGCCTTTAAAGTGAGGTTTTGTTAAGTAGGTTGATTTGAGTTCTTTGATACCTTCCATTCATTAAAGATGGGAGCATAGAGATCAAAGTCAAGATGAGCTAAGTGGTGGGAACCTTTGGTTTGAGAGGAGAAAGTTATTTCACTTTCAAAAAAACCTGCTCAATGAAAGGCCAATAAAGGAAAAGACCAATAAAAAAACCCCGACGTAATCGGGGTTTTGTACCTAAAAGTGCCTAAGCATTGCTCGTCAACTCCCTTGCTCGGGGAGGAACTTAGTTGATGATACCACAAATGAGCAGGGAATTCTCTTTCCCCTCAATGATGAGGGCCTCTTCTTGGAGGATTTCATGGAAGAGAAGTACCTAAAGGTGCTTAAGGTGTTGATTTTGCTCGTTAACTTAGCAGTACTCATTTACGAGATGCTGCAACCTTAGGTACCGGGGAGGGAGAGAGTCTCTCCCTCCCTTCTTTTACTTGTTCAATCCTTTTTTGTTACAATTTTCTTATCCCTTTTAAATAGATCATCACGGAAGATGCCCATGAAACTCACAGCGATTATTCTTTCTCTTGCCTTCTCTCTCGGTGTAAAAGCTAAAACCTTTTATAAGATCATTGAAGGCAAGCCTTTTAAAGTTCAAGATGAACTTAAATCACCACATTCAACGATCAAGACCACTCCCATCGCCATTAAATTCAAGGTTAAAAAATTTCGTATAACAAGAACGAGCCAAGGACCAAAGATAACTTTCTTTGATGTGTGTGAAGTTGAAACAAGCACTCAAGTTCTTGATACAACTGGTGGTATCATCCAGGAAGAGATCTTTGGCGCATGTAAGGCCCTATGGATGGATAAACCAGTTACGGTGGTTTTAAGTGGCATGATCTATGACAATAACCGCTCGGACTTTCAAGGCGAAAACGATGGCCCACGAAGAAACTTCTTTAGCCACTTAAGTGTGGAAGGAACTATTGGTGGCTTTGGCCTTGGGGATTTTAACCTCGATAGCACCAGCCTTATCCCCTTCTCTCATCATGTAAGCGACCTTTCCGTTGACCCTGTTTACAACCCGTTAACGGAAGCGAATTATCGTGAAGGGTTCACCGCCACGATCCGCTACCAAGACTAAAAATCCAGAATTTTTTACAGGTTTTTGCCTTTTTAACCGAGGTGTTTCAAGTTTAGAAACACTTCGTTTTATGTT
>JAUIBX010000191.1 GCA_030427595.1 Bacteriovoracia bacterium
TACAGCAATGAACTATGTGGTCATCTTGCCTATATTACGAACTTTAGTGGCCAAACTAGTCTAAACCTAAGAGTAGAGCAGTTTGACTACCTTATTACTACTGCAGACGACACAGTCGTTATCCCCAATAGTGTGCCTAACACTACCACGGTTATTACGAGTGAAAACTCAGTAGAGGCGTGCCTTTATAGCAATAGCGCGGTATTTAAAGACTATAGTGTAACTTATAAGCCCCAATTTGTTATTGAGGCCCTGGATCTTGGTGCACTCAATCCTTAAAACTTTAATCAAGATTACTTCTTAAATCACAGGGCCTTTCAATGAGAAAAGGCCCTTTTTTATTTTCCTGCCACAATTCAAACTTAGGGAACTCTTTGAGAAATAACTTTTGATCAGTGACCTTTTTGCGGCGATCATGAACTTGGACTTCAGGAAATTCTATATGATAAAGGAAGAGACCAGAAGCAGGAGCAATAAAAGCGGGTCTATAATCCAATTTACGGCCCTCTAACGCCTTTCTTAGCCCCTCTAGAGAGGTTTGCCGACTCCCTACCATAAAAAGCCCGCCTACCATTAAACGGACCATTTGCTTGAGGAATCCCTCTCCTTTGACATGAAAGCACAGCACATCTTCTGAAAGGCCAGCGTCTTTAAAGAGCTCATGGGCAGGAAGAATTCGAGCTTCTAAAATATTTCTTTTAAAATCAGATTTTACATCTGAGCGGTACTGAAAATAGGTGAAATCATTTTTACCCTTATAGAGACCAGCTGCCGCTTTCATGAGCTCAAGATCAACTGAATCCTCAAAACCTGGAATCCCCACAAAGGGTGGTAGGTCTTCATTTCTTTTGAGGGAAAAAAAGTAAATATATTCCTTAAAAAGGGGCAAGTAATTGACTTTAAAGCTCTTATGAATCCTTTCACACTGGGTAATGCGAATATCTTGTGGCAGATGAGAGTTCACCTTTTCCATAACAATTGCGGGATCCTCTAAACGTGGTGCTAAGAATTTAACAACTTGGGCCAGGGCATGGACTCCCCGATCAGTTCGACTTGTTGCTTTGATATCAATACGGCCTAGCGGATAGCTTTTACGAACGGCCTCAAAGAAGGTTTCCTGAATAGTTGGGACATCTTTTTGTTTCTGCCAGCCAAAGTAATGATCGCCATTATAGGCTACGTGGCCTAAATAAAATTTTCCCATGAAATTGTACCGCTTTTATTGAAATGAAATTTCCCTATTGGCCTCATGACCTTTTACAGTCGTGCCATTGATTTCAATATCAGTTTCACCAGATTCTTCCTCAAGCATCTTCTTAATTTCATTGGGAACTCTCGTGGCCTTATATTTTTTGCCATTCACCATGCGAATCCAAAAACCTTTGATGATATTACCCTTGTACATAATATTGATATTCTTCACTGAGGCAATATGATCGAGATTCAAAAGAAGAGGATAATCTATTCCCTCAAGATTTTGATCATTCTCACTATTTAGAACGTGGAATCTTTTAAGCATGTCGTATCCCTTTATTTCTTAAACTCGTTTATTCTTAGCATTTTCATGCTGAGGGGACCAATCTTATGATTATGTCCCTTAATCGAACATAACCTTAAATAGGTCCTGATTGCGTCCTCAGCATACTTCAAAACCACTCCCAATAGCTTTAATTTGGAAGAATTTACGCAGTCCCAGACAAAGTTTTGTCACTTTGACGTCCACAAAGAAACTTAGGCTCCAGAGACTGTAAAAAGATTAAACACCAGGGCCACTTTTTGACGCCACCATGGCACCACGTAAGATTTTCAAACAAGAAAAACTTTGTAATTACAGCAATTTAGCCCACAAAGCCCTTCCTCACATAATCTTAATATGGCACAGACCATGCAACGTGTTAATACATAGACAATGAACTCGTGATTGGGGAATCACTATTAACAAGACAACGAAATCAAATTTCTGGACCATTCTTATGAGCATTCTGCTCATGGGTACCTTTGTGCTCGCTAGCTGTAAGAGTAAAGTTCAAGATAAGAGCGAGGAAAGCGCACGTAACGAACTTACTGTGGAGTCCCTCCGTATTGAAAACCGCCAGGCCGTTAGGGAAAGTAACGCCCTAAGCTCCGTAATTACTAAGAAGTATTATTCAGTTAAGGCATGTCTTGCTGAGCACACAATGGGACAGAAGCTTGATCGTAGACAGGTAAGCGTTCAAGGAACTCCCCTTAGAAGTAACCTCACAGACACATCGGGCTGTATCTTCTGGGATCACACCTTTGATTTTGACTACACTGGAGTAGGGCGTTGTAAGGTCCTAAAACAAATTATCAATATTCCAGGTGCTCAATTAGGTGCTACCCTAAATTATGCCATTGATATGGTAACAGATGAAATCACTGACCTTTCTCGAGGAAAGGGCTGTACTGTCTTAGAAGAAGAAAATGTTGAAGCAAATGTAAAAGACAACGGCGGTGAACTCATCTTAGATAGAGTGAGACTTACCTATGTCGGTAATCAGACTCTAAAAAGATCAGACCTCAAGTACCTGCGCTACAACACCAACATGGAGTCTTGCTTAAGAGCAAGAGTTACCAACCTCCCCCTTGCCAATACTCAAATTAAAATTTCAATCCACGACAGAAGTGGTCTCCATGAGCCTATTATTCTTGAAGATGTTACAAACGAAGACGGCTGTTTTTCAAATCAATATGTAAGTCCATATGAGCAATTTAAGTGGTCTCATTGGCTTCAAAAAGACCTCTACATTGAAGTGGCCTCAGGCCCTCTTAAGAATAAGGGCGTGGGAACTCTCCTTTATATAAATCCCTATGAGACTCATCGCCTTCTTTTTGGCTTTGATGCCAATTGGGATAAGGTTCCTGAACCTAACCCGCTACCAGAATATAAGAGAATCCATATTGACGGCGTGATGTATATTCAAATTGGTAACGATCAAAACCAATTTAAAGTGAATGACTTTCTAGGTCTAACAGTTTCTAAGTCCTACCAGGTGGTTCTTCACCCAAGACTGGATATGGGTCATCGATTCACTGAAGGAAAGCCTCGTTACATTAAGATGCACGATGGGCGCTTTCGTCTTAAATTCATGCTACTTGCTCCCAATAAGGCTGACATCGATATAAATGAAAATAACTTTAGTGACTTTACCTATATTACGGGAGCCGAAAAAATAGTGACCCTTAAAGATGGAGTCATCAACAGTAGAATAAATATCCCTATTCGCCTGACCGACCTGCCTCGCCTTGCAACAAGAGCTGTTACGGTATTTAAGTTAGAGCCCATTGAAGATGTAGGTCTAAGGGAAACCCTGGTTACAGGCTTTTTCAAGGCAAAAATTGCGTGGATTAAGACAAACGTTTTCCAATCAGACCTGAGAACGAGTGAAAGTGAACTTGAGCAAAACTTCCTCGCTCACCTGGATCAGAAGTCCCGCCAGGAGTTTGATCGTCTTAAGAGTGAAGGGAACCCCGACTACAGAGAAATGCTTGCACCCCAAGCAGGTCAGGAAATCACATTTAATAAAGAGGCAGACCAAGACCTCAAAAAGCTTGAATATAAGCGCTACATGGAAGGTCTCTTCTCGCAAATAAATGACTTTACAGACAATATAATTTACGGAAATCCGCAAATCTTTGAGGAAGACACTCCAAAGAGTATATTTGTACGCCACCTAAATCATGCCTATCCCGATATTAAGGTAGCGCGGACAAACTTTGATGGACCAAGTGAGCACGTCAACACAGATATCAGCTTTCCTAAGAACCTCGTAAATACGCTCCATAAGAAGAAAAAGGCCGGTGAACTAAAAGAAGACGATAAGCTTATGAAGGCCTTATTAGTAAAGCTATGTCGTGATGCCTTTCCTAAGCCTGAGGTTGAAGATAGCTGGTGGAGTAAGATTTTTGGAAAATCAGAAAATCCTGATTACATGCGCTGCGTACAAAGACCAGAGCGCTTTTTTGACCATAAGTTTATTATGCATGCCCAAAAAATTGATAGAAGTTCAACTAAGAATTCAAATGGTCTGAGAATTCATGTGAGCTCACGCTTTTCAACCAATACCTCCTTTAATGAGAGTGAATACCTCAGTAAAAGAGTTGGTGCGGATGGAGCGATTAAGCTGCCTTTAGGTGAGTTCTTTGGCCTTGGTATTAGATTATTTGATGTATCTTACACTTGGAGTGAGGGGCAAAACTACTCAGAAAATAACTCTGATGATGTTGGTTTCTCTAAAGAGATTATCGGTGAATCTTTTACGATAGAGGTGGAAGGAACCTTTGAAAGATGCTTACTCGTTAGAGGCAAGGAGTACCTTCCTGCCGCGATCTTACAAGGAATGGGCATGAGTGCAGGACTCGGTGGCGCCCCTATTCTTCTGCCCCGTCAGCTCAATCAATACAACGAAAAGCTAAATAAGAATTACTATGTATGTGATCAACCAGAAAAAGTTGTCTTAGATGAGAAGTGGTATTACATCCAGGACTATGTCCCCTCATCTACCCTTTTAAGAGATGCTTATGGTCCAACTGAAATAAAACTCATCAAAGTTTTTAGAGGTGAGTCCACGCTAGCGGAACTTAAGAAAATCTTTGAAGATGAAACTAAGGTTTACTTAGCAACGAGAACTAATAATTCAGAAACACCTGATAGAAAACTTTATGAAAACTGGGGCCACTTACTTAAAGAGCCAGCCCCACCTCACGTGGCCAACAAGCTTCTTATCAACAACTTTGAAGGTTCATTCCCCGGAACCATTCAATAAAAGAGCTAGTCTTTAAGATGCTTAGGAAGTAGCTTTGAGCAGCTTTTTATTTAATTAAGTTCTCGATTGCAGCGACTTTATTTTCAAAGCGACGCTTTCTATGCCAAATAGTAGGTGGCGCTACCCTTTCTTCACATTGAGAAATAGAGCATCTCTCACAAGTACGGCCCACCACCTTCTCCTCAATAGTACATTGTTCTAATGTTGAAATTTGCTCTTTGAAGTTGTCGTCGATGGCCAACCCGAGCGTAAAACAACTATTAAGGCCTGGCTCACTTCCTCTACTCCTTGCCAGACTAAGACAAAGGTAAGGTTTTCCTCCCTCTTCCATTTTAGAAATTTGGGTAGAAAAGCACAGGGGTTTACCATGAATTTTGATCTGCTTAAGAAGCTCAGTAGTTACCCAACGCCTGCAGTAATGCTCTTGTAAAGAAACTCCATGAGGGTGATGCAGTTGACCTAGGTGAAGCTCTTGAGAAATAAAATAACTGCCAGGGTTCTCTTTTATATTTTCATTACAACAGAGAAAGAACATCTGATTGATATTGAAGTGATGAGGAATAATTTGAGTGAGCCTCCCCATGAAAACCTCTGGTGGCGCAGGGTATTTTCTCATCACTTCTAAAAAGTCTTCGGAACCAAAGGTTCCCTTTTTAAAAACCCCCTTAAGGTCATCAACTATTTCTTTTTCTGGTATTAAAGTTGCCCCGGCAAAGTAGAAACTCTGACTCTCAAACATAAGATCCGGGAATTCTTTTCTCAGAGGATCTCTTTTATTTAGCGCCTCTTTAGATTGAATTTTCTGGGCACCGAGTTCTTTAACAAGAGCATGGATAACTTGGTATTCATCTAAGTTCTTATTAAGAAAAAGAGTCGCAGGTTGGCCGCCATTTTTAACTTTAAATAAGGTTCTAAGCTCTTCTGTACCTTCTTGAGAGCCTAAGGCCTCGCGATCAACATTTAAACCACACTCTCTATGGAGTTTATCTGTTAGATACAGAATCCACTCCTGAGGTTCCTTATCCTTAAGGTCTTTATAAAGTCCAAGGCCAAAACCTGTTCCCAGCTCTTCTAAGAAAGGAAAGTAATTATTATTCACTTCCAAATAGGCGCGCAGGGCCGCTTTATTCAGATCATTCAATCCAAGATCATAACTTTTAGCAATTTCTGAAACAGTCATAAGAAAAGATGTAAACTTTTCGGGTGAGTGACTCATAAGATCGTAAACATCTTGCTCGCCTATACCAAAGGCACTCAAAGGCAAGGACGTGGCCAAATCACTTTCAAGGAATTCAAGAAGAGGATGAAGCTGGCGACCCATCTTAGCACTAACAAGCTCATCAATAGAAATATTAAGGGCCTGAGCAAGGCCTAAGAGCTTTTCTACCTTGGGGTACTTCTTACCCTTTTCAATTTCATTGAGGTAGCTGTGGCTCAGGCCAGACCTTTCAGCAAGCTCCTTTAGTGATAGCCCCTGTTTTTGACGCAAGCGCCGTATCTTAAGACTTAAGACAAATTTTAAGACATTCTTATTCAAGGCAATTCCTTTTCAAAGAATCACTATAGCTCATCAGCATTACTTTTAATAGCTTCTAAGGCGCGTGATTGTAGTCTTTCAAGGAGTATGACGCAGAACTTCTTTAAGATCAGGTCTAGGTTTTAAAGGCAGATCCTTTCCACTCTCGGGTATCCCAATCCAGATGAAGCCAATAATTTCTTCAGTATCCTCATTAAGGGACAGAATTTTGTAAGTCATGGAATGACGAGAGAGACCCCCCGTACTCCACTTATAGGCAAGATTGTGACACCTCAGGGCAAGGGCCAGTAGCTGTATAGAACAACTCAATGTGGCGTAATCCTCACGTTCTTCAAATGGATTATCTGGCTTACGGGGCAAGCAAAAAACCAATAGGCCACTAGGGTCTAATGCCTTTTTCTTGGCCTTCTCCACCCCCTCCTGAGACTGACCTTTCTCTTTGGCCAGTTCACCAGCAAGATTAGCGAGCTCCCCTCTTTTTTCTATACCGACGTTAAGAACCTTCCACGGAAAGGTCAGACGGTGATTGGGAGCTAAAAGACTCAAATTAAGACAATCCTCAATAATTTGAGGATCAAGAACCTGCCCAGGTTCAAACTTATGGCAGGTTCTTGTTTTGCTAGCTAATAATTTAAGGTATTCGAAATCCATTTAGAGCTAGATCTATCAGAACTAAAAGATCTCTTTGAAAAACTCCAGGGTCTTTGCCCAAGAGTCCTCATCTGCTTTTTGATCGTACGCCAAAGGAAGTCCAAACTTCTTTCCTAAATCAGTGGCCTCAGGGTTTGTGAAGGCGTGCAGGGCACCCTCATAGTTGACGAAGTCAAGATTGGCACCGGCACGCTTCATTTCTTTTTTAAAAGCCTTAATATGGTCCCCTGTCACCATGGGATCTTTAGCTCCGTTAAAGACCAGTAAATCTCCTT
>JAUIBX010000007.1 GCA_030427595.1 Bacteriovoracia bacterium
GCTTGAATAAAACGACCTGGCATGGCCCCAACATAAGTTCTTCTGTGGCCGCGAATCTCTGCTTCATCCTTTACACCACCAAGAGAGATGCGAACAAATTCTCTACCTGTGGCGCGAGCAATACTCTTACCAAGGGATGTCTTACCAACGCCTGGGGGACCTGAGAAACAAAGGATAGGACCTTTCATTTCTTTACCTTTGAGTTGTCTTACCGCAAGGTACTCAAGGATTCTCTCTTTTACTTTTGTAAGATCAAAGTGATCTTCATTTAATATTTCGAGAGCATTATCAAGATCAATTTTTTCTTCTGAGGCAGTTGACCAAGGGAGATCACCCATCCACTCAAGATAGTTGCGAATGATACTCGCTTCCGAGGAGTCAGGATGCATCTTCTCAAGACTGTTGAGTTGTTTAGTAACTTCTTTCTCAACTTCTTCTGGCATGCCAGCTGCTTGAACCTTCTTTCTCATTTCTTCAAACTCATCATCGGCAGGAGCTTCTCCTTCATCACCAAGCTCAGACTTGATGGCCTTGATTTGTTCTCTTAAGAAGTATTCTTTTTGTGATTTATTAATTTCATCCTTAGCGTTGTTTCTGATCTTCGCTTGCATAGCAAGAATTTCAAGTTCGCGCGTGAGGATGTCATTTATCTTATGAAGTCTCTCGATAGGGTCAAGAGTTTCTAAAATCATTTGAGCTTCGGCGACATGAAGATTGAGGTTGGAGGCAACAAGGTCCGCAAGTCGTCCAGGCTCAGTGATGTCTTCAAGTACAGTAAGAATATCTGGAGAAAGAACTTTTCCAAGAGTGATCACTCTTTCAAGCTGCTCTCTAATATTTCTCATAAGAGCGTTAACAGCAACGTTGTCAAAGTCGGTGTTGGTGTCTTCAACTTTTTCTAGCTTTGTTGTGAAGTAAGGTTGGCTTTGTTCAAAGTCGATGATGCGAGCTTTACTTAAACCTTGTACTAAGATTTTAACTCGTCCATCCGGTAACTTTCTCATTCTCATAATCATGGCAACTGTTCCAAGGTCATAAATTTCACTTGGATCAGGATGCTCAGCAGAGATGTCCTTTTGACTTGCAAGAAGAATCAATCTATCGCTTTGATTAAGAGCATGCTCAACGGCTTGGATTGAAGATTCTCGCCCAACAAATAAAGGAAGAATCATAAAGGGGTACACCACGATGTCCCGTACCGGGAGAAGAGGGAGGCGGTCCTTAAATTCGATATTATCACCCTCGTAGTTCGTTACCATATCTGTCCTCCAACAACAGCTATTCCGTGCTTATATGTCACACCTAAGTTGTTCGGGCGTAACTGCCTCATTCTTTAAACTTTTTATGCATTTTGTGATGAAAAATTACGAACAATTGGTAGAGTTAAATACTTAAAAACTAAACGAATTCTATCCAATCTTGGCAAATCCCATTAATAATGGTGCATTAGAAAATTGGATCAAATAAGTTGGGAAAACGGAGAAAATATGGCCGACAAAATTGGTGTGGCAATCCTTGCAGCAGGTTTGGGAAAAAGAATGGGAGTTCAAGTCGCAAAACCTCTTATTCCTTTGATGGGAAAGAAGCTCGTGGACTACTCTTTGAAAGCTGCAGTGGACTTTAGTGAAGAGCAAAAGGCCTCTTTGCAGACTGGTATTGTTGTTGGTCACCAAAAAGACGAAGTCATAAAGCACTTTGAGGCTTCCTCTTTTAAGCTTTCTTTTCCCGTTCAAAAAGAACAAAAGGGGACCGCCGATGCTCTTCGCTCTTACTTTGAAGGATGTGAATGGGCCAAAGATACTGATTACACATTAGTCCTTTGTGCTGACACCCCTTTGCTGACGGACGTTGAGCTTTCGGCACTTTGGAATGTACTTAAAGAAAAGAACCTTGATGCCGTAGCGGCTTCTTTTAAAACAGCAGCGCCAAAAGGTTACGGTCGCATTATCAGAGCTTCTCAAGGTTTTCATATTGTTGAAGAAAAAGATGCAAACGATCAAGAACGCTCCGTTAATGAAGTGAACTCTGGTCTCTACTTCTTTAAAACAAGTATGGTACTAGAAAACCTCGCCAAGGTTGATAGTAACAATAAGTCAGGCGAGTTTTATCTTACTGATGTTTTCAAAGATGGCGCCAATGTTGAAGCCCTTTGCTTTGATAGTGAAACACCATTTCTAGGAGTGAATAGCCCCGTTCAGTTGGGAACGGCCCTTCATCAGCTTAAGAAAAGGATTAATAAAGACCATCAGGCCCGCGGTGTCCTTATTATGGAGGCAGCTCATACCTATATTGAGCCCGATGTTGAACTTGAACCTGGTGTTACAATATTCCCAAACTGTTATCTCCATGGAAGTACAAAGATTGCTGCTGGCTCAACTCTAGAACCGGGTTGTGTTGTTAAAAACTCTTCCATTAAAGAAAATGCTCTCATTAAGGCTTATTCCTACCTTGAGCAAGCCTCAGTTTCTCCCTCGTGTCAGGTTGGTCCTTATGCACGCTTGCGTCCGGGAACGGAGTTAGGAGAGAAGTGTAAAATCGGAAATTTTGTCGAAGTTAAAAAGGCGAAGCTCGATCCTTCAGTGAGCGTCAGTCACCTTTCCTATGTTGGTGATGCTGAAATTGGCGAGAATGTGAATATTGGTTGTGGCTTCATCACTTGTAATTACGACGGTGAAGGGAAGCATAAAACTATTATTGGTAAAAACTCCTTTATTGGTTCAGACACTCAAATGATTGCACCGGTTACTCTAGGTGAATCGGTTTTTGTGGCCAGTGGCTCCACCATTAATCAAGATGTACCTTCTCGTGGTTTTGCGCTCTCTCGTGCGCGTCAGGTCACAAAAGAAAATATGGCCGGCCGCTTTCTTAAGGGCAAATGGGCCATCCCTAAAAAAGACTAGTTTTTGCGCATTGTTAATTTTGTCGGTTCTATGCTCTGAGTGCTATTCTTAGGCTTTTAGTTTTGCCCATGAATAAAGTATTCTTGGGCCTTTAGGGTATGGTGCGTTATGTGTGGAATCGTTGGCCATCTTGGGCCTTCTCATTCTGTTGAAGTTACTTTGGAAGGTCTGAGAAGACTTGAGTATCGCGGTTATGATTCCGCTGGAATCACATTCTTAGATGATCAAAACAAACTAGTGACTCATAAGAAGACTGGCAAGATTGAAAATCTCTCCAAGCTCTTGTCTGAAGTGAATACTGAGTCGATGGTTTCCATTGGCCATACCCGTTGGGCCACCCATGGTGGGGTCACCGACTACAACTCCCATCCTCATTCCTATGAAGATATCTCTATGGTTCACAATGGAATCATTGAAAACGCAGACAAACTAAGAGATGAGCTTAAGGCCAAAGGTTATAACTTCAAATCAGAAACTGATTCGGAAGTATTTTTGATGTTGGTGGCCGACCTGAAAAAAGATATGCCACTAAAAGAGGCCATTCTCAAGGCCTTTCCTTTAATTGAAGGAAACTCTGCCTTTGTCTTTATTTGTGAGGATTCAAAAGAAATTTTTGCGATCAAAAGAGCAGCTCCTCTTGTTTGTGGTACTCACTCGACAAAATCACAGGCCGTTGTAAGCTCTGATCCCTATGCCCTAATTGATGCTGCTGATCGCATTTATTTTCCTGAGGATGGAATTCTCTGTAACCTAAGCACTAAAAATAAGCACCTTATCCATTTCTATGACCTTGAAGGAAATCCTTCAAAGGCTTATCAGTCCCGCAAGCAAGAAATGAAAATAGATCCCTCAGACAAAGGCGACTTTGAGCATTACATGCTTAAGGAGATTCATGAACAGCCAGGTCTTATTCGTGGCCTATGTCCATTTTATTTCAAAGGTGATGGTCGCAAGCATCTTGAAAATGCTGGCAAGCTGACGCCAGAAAAGTTTCATGTGTCCGCCTGTGGTACCGCTTTCTATGCCGGAATGGTGGTAAGAGATTATATTGAGGGAATTAATAGAGTTTCTTGTGCCCTCGAATTAGGAAGTGAGTTTCGTTACAGAAATCCTATTCTTAATAAGAACGACGTCGGACTTTTTATTAGTCAATCTGGTGAGACGGCAGACACTCTTGCCTCTCAAGAAGAGTGTAAGAATAACGGTATTAAAACGGTATCTCTCGTTAACGTGGAAGGAAGTTCTCTCTATAGAGAATGTGATTATAACCTCCTTATTCGTGCTGGCGTTGAGATTGGGGTGGCTTCAACAAAAGCTTTTACCCAACAATGTTTAACAGGAAGGCTTTTGGCCTTTGCTCTAAATAAAAATAATTCTTCAAGTGATGAAGGCAAACTTGAAGAAAGGTTTGAACTTCTCGCCTCTAGAATTGATGAAGTCCTTAATCGTACGGAAGAAATTCAAGGCATTGCTGAAGCGATTTACAATAAGAAAGGCTACTTCTTTACAGGAAGAGGTCAGTATTACCCTGTCGCTCTTGAAGGTGCTCTAAAGCTTAAAGAAATTGCTTATGTCCACGCTGAAGGTTATGCAGCTGGTGAGCTCAAGCATGGTCCGATTGCCCTTATTGATGAGGATATGGTTAATATCGCCATCGTTGGTCCTGAGCTAAAGGATAAGACCATCTCTAACATCCAAGAGATTAAGGCAAGAAAAGGTATCATTGTTGGTCTTGGGCCAAAAGATGATTCCCTAAAGAAGATTTCTGATTACTTCTTTGAACTTAATTATGATGGTCTCAATGAGCTTGGTCCTCTCTATGTAAATGTAGTGAACCAGCTTCTTTCTTATTACATGGCCAAGTTCAAGGGCACAGACATAGATAAACCTAGAAACTTAGCAAAATCTGTAACGGTAGAATGATTAATCTCGAAAAGCTTAACAAAAATCAAAAAGCTGCAGTTTTAGAAACTGAAGGGCCAGTAATGGTTCTTGCAGGGGCTGGCTCTGGGAAAACCAGAACTTTGGTAACTCGTATTTCTTATTTGTTAGCAGAAAAACATGTGAGCCCCTACCGCATTTTAGCCCTTACCTTTTCTAATAAAGCAGCAAGGGAAATGCGAGAGCGAGTTGCCTCTGAAGTTAACGAGGACCTTGGCTCTCTTCAAATCACAACATTTCATGCCTTTTGTTCTCGCGTTTTACGCCAGGAATCTCAGTTTCTCGGTCTTTCAAAGAATTTTACGATCTATGATACTTCTGAGAGTAAGTCTGTCGTCAAAACTCTTCTTGGCCGCAGAGGAATCAGTACCAAAGAGTTGTCTCCCTTTGAAATCCTCTACTTCATGGATCACCTCAAAAATAATGGCTATTATCCTGGGCGTGAGGTGGAAAACTTTGTACCTGATAAAGAGGACTCTTTTTTTGAGTATTACGAAGAGTACGAAAGTGAGCTTCATCGCGCCAATGCGGTTGATTTTGGTGGATTAATTACTGGTGTATTACAACTTTTTGAAAAATACCCAGAAGTTCTTAAACGCTATCAAGAGCGTTATCAGTATATCTTGGTGGATGAGTATCAGGATACAAACCGCGCGCAGTTTGATCTCCTTAAGCATTTGAGTGAAGGAAATTCTAATATCTGTGTTGTTGGTGATGAAGATCAGTCGATCTATAGTTGGCGTGGAGCCGATATTAATAACATTCTAGATTTTGAGAAGACCTATCCCGATGCCAAAATCCTCAAGCTTGAGCAAAATTACCGCTCGAGTAAAAATATTATCGAAGCCGCCTCTCATGTCATTTCTCGCAATTCCCTAAGGAAAGGAAAGGAAATGTGGACTCAAAATCCTGAAGGCGAAAGCATTCAGATCATTGAGTGCCATAATGATAAGAAAGAAGGCGAATTTATTGCGCAAAAGATCCTTGATTTAAACCGCAACGAAAATGCTGAGTATCGGGATATAGCGGTTTTCTATCGCACGAATTCTCAGTCAAGGCTTCTTGAGGATTACTTAAGAAAATCTAATATTCCTTATCGTGTGGTAGGCGGGGTTAAGTTCTACGAAAGAAAGGAAATTAAGGACCTTTTGGCTTACTTAAGAATCGTTGTTAACGAAAAGGACTCGCTAGCACTAAGTCGGATTATTAATGTACCGACTCGAGGAATTGGGGCAACATCGTTAAGAAAGCTTGAGGCTGAAGCCGTTAAACAAGCCACCTCTCTATTTGAAGCATGTGAAAATATTGTGGATAACCCCACAGAATACAAGCACCTCCGCCTCTCGGCTAAGGTCAAGAGTTCACTTAACGGCCTAGTCACTCTTGTTCAGGAGGTTCGCGCTTTTAGCAGTGAGGGGGTGGCCCCGAGTGTTCTTTACGAGAAGCTTTTGCATGAATCAGGCTACTGGGACCACCTTAAGGCGTCTAAAGATTATGAATCGATGGCCCGTTTGGAAAACCTTGAAGAACTAGGAAACGCGATATCTCAATTTGAAGAGACAGAACAAAAGCCAGAGTTATTAGGCTTTTTAGAAACGATAACTCTCGATCAAGCGTCAGAAGAAGATCGCGAGCTTCCTCAGGGTGAGGTCGCTCTGATGACAGTTCATGGGGCAAAAGGATTGGAGTTTTCTTATGTCTTTTTGGCGGGTGCTGAAGAAAATGTTTTCCCTAGCTACCGATCATTGGAAATGGGTCAGCAAGCTGAAGAAGAGGAAAGACGCCTTTTCTATGTTGCTATGACCAGGGCCATGAGAAAACTCTATATTTGCTTTGCCCAGGGTCGTATGCTCTTTGGTCAACTCAAGTTTAATGGACCAAGTCGCTTTATCCATGAAATTCCCAATAAGTACTATGAGTGGATTAAAGATGGTCACAAGACGACTGGATACTCTTGGCAAGAGAGTGAGAGCTTTGATGATGGTTGGGATAGTCAATACGATCAAGATCATCAATATGAAGATGGAGATGTCATCTATCAGGTCAAAAGCTCTGCTGAGCCAAAGATTCCTCAGAAATTCCCTAAAGGCTCCAAAGTGATTCATTCTCTCTATGGTGAGGGTGAGGTTCTCGAAAGTGAGGGAGCAGGCCCAGAAGAAAAAGTTGTAATTAAGTTTCTCGATGGAGCGAGGAAGAAATTTATGGTGCGTTTTGCGCCACTTGTTTTAAGTCAATAATTTTCAAGGAAGAACTTTTTGAGCAAAAACAAAATTGTCGTTCTTATTTTTTCCCTCGTTCTCGTAGGACTAACGGGTCTTTATTTCTACGCTCAATCAGTTATTGAGCCTAAAGAGATTAAGGAAACCATTACTTCCAAGCTAGAGCAAGCCCTGCCAGGAGCAGCAGTGAGCCTAGGTGATCTTAAAGTTAGTTATGGTCCCTCTATCGTCCTTACCATTGAGGGCATGGATATCCTTTTAAAGAAACAAGTCATGAAAAAGAGGGATCTTCTTCAAATTAAAAGGGCCAATATCAGGCTACCCTTGGTCTCTCTCTTAACAGGTGGTGGCAACCTTGAGGTGAACTTGGAAGAGCCTGAGCTTTTTCTTCACAGAAAGAAAGACAAGTTAGGCAACTGGAAGCAAGCCTTTAATAAAGAGTTTGAAGACAAGAATGCCATCACAAAAAATAGGCCTTTGAGTAATAGTCAAAATATTATTTTGCCTGCATTTCTCATTAACTCGACGGTGGCCTTTAGATTAAGAGACCTCAAAGTCTATTATGACATTGATGATAAAGTTGGAGTTTGGCGCTCCAGTAAATTTATCATTAAAAACCTCGGACTTAATTCAAACGCAGCTTTTGAGGTCCAATCAAACTTTAAAAGGGTCGCTGAAGAAAAGGAAAAGTTTAGCTTTGATTTAACAATGATTGGCTCACTCGAATTCTCTAAATATCTAAAGACGGGAGAGCTCAATATCAATTCAAATATTAAAATCAAAGAGCTTTCTTTAGACTCAGGCAAGAAGAAACTCCCTCTCGTGAGAGGAGATGCTTTTGTGAGTTTGGCAAAGAATGGGTCGTTAAAAGGAAACTTAAAAACTTTATTTAAAGAGAGTAGCTTGGATGCAACCTTTGAAATTGTTGATGAAAAGCAGGAACTTACGCTACAAAAATCGGTGATTCAAGCTGCTGACATTAATGACTTTGTCACAAAACTTAACTGGGGACCTCTTTCCCTTGCCGGCTCAACTGTTGAGTTAATGGGACGGTTAGACCTATCTCGTGGACAAGTTGTTCCCTATCTAAATTTTAAGGTGGAAAATCTTTTCCTCTCTAAAGAAAATATCAATCTCAGCTTTTCTGGATCAGGAAAGTTTGCCGGTGATAAGATTATTAGTGATCTTAATAGCTCTGCTCTTGGAGGTTCTTTAGAGGTCAATACTGAAGTCAATTTCAAAATTAATTCAAGTGATACCTTTGAGAAACGTCTGAGTTTCTATCGAGTCAATGCATTGGCCAAAGGTGTGACCTTGAATAAAGAGCTTATGGGCTTTCTAAGAAAGAAAGAGAAGGAAATAGGTCCAGGTGAAGTTGTAGAAAAGGTTCCGAATTTTCTTATGCCTAAGGGGATTGTCACCCTGACTTTAGAAGATGCTTCCTTGGGAAAACTTAAGGTAAGTGGCGGTGGGACCTTAAAAACTGTAGAGGATGAAGTTGAGCTTAAAAATGGTGCTCTGCTTTTGAGTGATGGTAAATTAAACTTTAGTGGCAGTGCAAAAGTCTTTAAAGACAGCTTAAAGTGGAATATCAAATCAATTTTAAAAGATTGGCCTCTAAGTGGGCTAGCCCATTTCTATGAAAGCGACTTATCTCTTATTGATGGTCTGATGAGTGGAGAATTAACGATAGATGCCCTTAATCGGCCTCTTAATTCAAAGCGAGTCCAAGCTAAGTTAAATTCTCAAAAAGGAGATTTGTTAAAAGTATCTCCGGAATTTTTCGTAGAGACGCTAGAAGAAAGCTTAAAACGATCGCCTTATTTCAATCTTCAATATAAGAAGAATAGTAGAAAGCTTTCCAACTACAAGGATCTCTCAGTAAGTGCTTCATTTACGGATAATGAACATAACTATGAGAACTTGATTTTCACCACCAATAATAATCAGCAAATAATAGTGAAGGGCGTAGTGGATCCCAAGGCGAAAGAGCGCAAAAGGATTAAGGTGTGGGTAAAGGGTGACTCGGACTTCCAAAAAGCGTTAAGTAAAAAGGCGCGCTTAAAAACCTTCCCCCTCGGCTTTTGGTCAAAGGGATATGAGCTAGAGGAAGATCCGCTTTATTCTTTATCAATTCTTGCAAAGAAGATGAGATTTAAAAAAGACCGTAAGAAAGTTCAAGATAAAATAAAAGAAGTAAAGGCCAATATTAAAAAGGAAGAAAATGAGAAAAGTTGAGCCCCTCGTATGGAAAGATAATAAACTCACGTTGATCGATCAGAGAAGAATCCCCCATGAGGAGAATTTTCTCTCTTTTGATACTGTTGAAGGAGTTCATAGCGCCATCAAAGATATGGTTGTAAGAGGTGCACCCCTGATTGGCTTTACGGCCCTTTTTGGTATGGTTGTAGCCGTTAATACTGCTAAGGAGTTCACCTTTGAAGAGCTTCAAAAGCAAGGAGATTACTTAAAAACTGCAAGACCAACAGCGGTTAACCTTGCTTATGAAGTTGATCGTGCCCTTGAACTTTGTGCCATAGAAATAAAAGAGGGGAGAATTGAAACGCTCAAAAATACATTAGAGAAATTTGCCATGGCCCAAATGGAGAAGCTTCACCACGATAATCTCCAAATGGCTAAATTTGCTTTTGAGGACTTAAAGGAGCGATACGGCGACAAAAAACTTAATTTGATGACTCTTTGTAACACAGGCTTTTTGGCCTGCGGACCCATGGGAACCGCTCTCGGTGTTATTGAATATGCTTTTCAACAAGGGCAGGTAAATCATGTCTATGCTTCAGAAACGCGCCCCTATCTTCAAGGTGGACGTCTCACGGCCTATGAATTGACTGTCTCAGGCATTCCTCATTCTGTAACTGTTGAGGGTGCTTTCTCTTATCTTCTTAAAAATAAACTTGTGGATGCTATTTTTATTGGTGCCGATCGCATTGTTGAAAACGGTGATACGGCCAATAAGGTGGGAAGCTCCACTCTTGCGATTGTCGCCAAACATTATGGTGTGCCTTTTTATACAGTCGCTCCTACAAGTACATTTGATTTGAATTCAAAGACTGGGGATGACATCGAAATTGAAATGAGGCCTGAAGAAGAGGTTTTAGAGGCCGTTGGTAAAAGAATTTGTCCCATGGAATCTCGCGCCCTTAACCCTAGCTTTGATGTCACTGACCATCGTCTTCTTACGGGAATTGTCTGTGAAAAGGGTCTTATAAAGGACATTACACCAGAGAATGTTGTTAAAACGGTGAGGCCCTAATGACCCTTAGGGCTTCTATCGATATTGGCTCTAACACTACTCTTCTCTTGGCTGCAGAAATTGGGCATGATGGTTCGTTTATTGAAAAGGCCAATGAAAGTAGGGTGACTAGTCTTGGAAAAGACCTGGATAAGACGGGTGTCTTTCGAGATAAATCCATGAAAGACACTTTTAAGGCTTTAAGTGAGTACAAAGACGACTTGGCAAAAATCGGAATAGGGCCTGAAAGCGTCATTGTTACCGCAACAGAAGCCGCCAGAGTTGCGAAGAATTCATCTGATTTTTTTCAAAAAGTCAGGAAAGAGATTGGATTTGAAGTCACTATTATCAACGGGGAAGGGGAAGCTTACTACACTTCTTATGGCGTCGTTTCTCGTTCTCAATTAAATGAAAGCAATATAACGATCATGGACATAGGTGGAGCTTCAACTGAGCTTATTCGAGTCTCTGTTAACCCCTTTGAAATTTTAAGTTCCATTAGTCTTCCAATTGGAAGTGTTCGTTGTACGGACTGGTTAAAAGAAAAGATCTTTGATCAAAAGGTAGAAGAAATCTTTCAAAACTTTGATCTTGAAGCTTATAAGACCGATCATCTTCTCTGCGTGGCGGGCTCAATGACTTCTTTAGGAAGTATGATCAAGGGTCTTAAGAAATTTGACTCTAATGAAGTGAATGGAACTCGCATATCCTTTTCTGATTTCCTAAAGTTTACTAAAAAAATCAAGAAAAAGACTCCTACAGAACTTCTCTTAAAGTTTCCCTTTTTAGGAAAACGATCCAAGAGTATCGTGGGCGGTGCTTATTTGGGTGAAGTTATAGGAAGTGCTTTAGAGGTTAACACTTTTGAAATCTCCACTTTGGGGTTGAGATACGGTACACTTTTAGCTGGAGGTATCGATGAGCACTATTGCGAGTAACTTCGACAAACCTGTAAGTTTCAAAAGAGGTCAAGTCATCTTCGCTGAAGGGGAGGCTTCTAGCTATCTCTACATTGTTGTGTCCGGTGAAGTGCGAGTTTTTAAAGAGAACTCGGGTAAGCTCATGCCCGTGACAATTGTTGGGCCCAAAGACTTCATTGGTGAGCTTTCTATGTTCAATGATGAGCCAAGAAGTGCCACTGCAATTGCCACAAAAGATACTCAATTGATGATTATAAAGAAATCGGACATAAGAAAGGTTTTACGTTCATGCCCAGAATGGGTATCCAATATCATGATCACCATTAGTGACCGTCTCAGAAGTACCGTCGAGGTTCTCAGAGAACACCGTATCGTCGATGATCTCAGTGAGGGAGCTGGAGAAGTCACTCCTCAAGACTTAAAAGAATTTAAAAAGAATGTTGATTCTTACCGCTCAAGGAGAGGTCTTTAATTTAGACCTTATAGCTGAATAATTTTTTTCTTAGAAAGAGCAGTCATTACTGCTTTGACTCTAGCACAAGCTCGGTCAATGTCTCTGGCCTCATTGGTAAGCCTTGTGTTCATGACTTTGAAAGCTTGCTCAGCAAATTGCCTTTCACATAAAGATAGAATTTTTCTCTGACCCTGAACACTCAGGCTTTTAAGGGCCACACCCAAGATAGGTGCTTTTACATAAGAAAGAACTTTTTCAATAGTGGCGTCAGGAAGGTCAACCAAGGCCTTGAACGTTATCGCTGATTCTGCAATCTCGTCTGCAAGTTGCGGGTTACGTGGTCTAATCTGACGTAAAAGCCTTTCACGCTCTTCAGGCTCTAGGTATTGGAACATCTCGAGGATCTGAGCTCTACCATTAATAAAAACATTAGCTGTGTTGTCTTGTTCCATGACTTTCCTTTAAGGGTTGGCAGTTTTATGCGTCTGCGACATCAAACTTGGCTTTCGCCTTGATAAACTTTTCTCGAGCGTTTTCTAGTGTGCGCCTATGGCTCTCTTTCATGTTCTGAAGTTCGTTTTGTTGAGATTCACTCACTTCAGCGATTTGTTCAGTGTGTGCCATCTTAAGATTTTTTAATTCTTCAGTAAGACGCTTATTCTCATCTTGAATGCGCATCTCATGACGGCTGCGAACAGTGTTGAGTTTTTGCTCTAGTTCTGCTTCAAGCGCAGTGATTTTTGTTTCATACTCTTCACGCATACGCGTAAGCATGGCCTCGTTACGCTTAACTTCAGATTCGTAAGTCTTATTATTCTTGCTTCGAAGCTTCTTGATCTCAAAGTTATGGCGCTTTTGTTCATTCGCCTTGAACCTTTGAGCTTTGACATGTGAGATATCTGTCATCGGAGCTTCCTTAATTCCTTTGTAAATGCCGTCCTGGCATCTTATATTTAGGGTATCTAATAGGTTGGCTTTACTTCAAGGAGGCAAAAAATGACGCTTAATACTATGCTAAGTAGCCGAAATATATATCTGGTGGAAGGGAAGAGAACTCCTTTTGGTAAATTTGGGGGCTCCCTCAAAGATATTTCACCCGTAGACTTAGCTGTTCATGCCTCAAAAGCGGCCTTGGATGCGGCCAATGTTGGCCCCGAAAAGATTGACCACTTTATTTTAGGAAGTGTTGTTCCAACGACAACAGATGCTCTCTATGGTGGTCGCCACCTTGCCTTAAAATGCGGCGCTAAGGAAGGTACTCCTGGCTATAATGTAAACCGCCTATGTGGTTCCGGCGCTCAGGTAATTTTAGATGCTGTTCATATGCTTCTTTTAGGTGAGGCCAATGCCGTTATTGCCGCGGGAACTGAAAATATGTCCAATGTTCCTCACCTTGTTTATGGTTCAAGATTTGGCACTAAATACGGACCATTAAAAACAGTCGATATGTTAATGGATTCACTGACAGATAAGAATGCTGGCTGCCCTATGGGGATAACAGCAGAAAATCTTTCTGAAAAGTATGGCATTACAAGAGAGGATGCTGAGGCATTTTCTCTCTCTTCTCACTTAAAAGCTGCCAAAGCCTACGAGGAGGGCGATCTTCAGGGAGAGATTGCAAGCTTTACCACAAAGAGAGGTGAAGTCTCTCAAGATGAACACTTTAGAGCAGATTCTACTCTCGAGGGGATGGCTAAGCTCAGACCATCTTTTAAAGAAGGTGGGACTGTTACACCGGCAACGGCCTCTGGAATTGTTGATGGAGCCTCATCAACTCTCATTGCTCATGAGGATTTTTGCAATCAAAATAATTTGAATCCCTTGGCCCGTATTTGTGATGGCGTCGTTGTGGGAGTTGATCCAAACATTATGGGAATTGGTCCTGTTCCTGCTATTCAGGCTTTGCTTGAGCGCAATAGTTTGTCTTTAGATGATATTGATCTTATTGAAATCAATGAAGCTTTCGCTAGTCAGGTGCTCTCTTGTGCAAAAGAGCTTAAAATAGATCAAGAAAAGCTTAATATTTGGGGGGGCGCTATTGCTTTAGGCCACCCATTGGCAGCATCGGGCAATAGGATTACTCTAACACTTGCTCGTCAGCTAAAAGCAAAGGGCTTAAAAAGAGGTATCGCCTCGGCTTGTATCGGTGGCGGTCAAGGAATCGCACTACTTATTGAAGTGGTCTAGTTAGGAAGACATTTGAGCGAGAAGATAATTTACACAGAGGAAAACCTCCTTCAGTTTGAGTCCTGGTTGGGACTTAATTATGATGCCCTTACATGGCAGGGACGTTACGAGTCTGAGTTTGTTACTTTTTGGCAAACCTTCTTTGTTGCAGGTCAGTCTCTTGAGCAAATGATGGAGCGTTTTAAATATGCTCTTCTGTATGCGCAAATTGGCCCTCTTCATTCTTGGTTCACTTGGTTAAGAGATTGCTTCTTTTGTTACACTTTCCTTAATAAGAATATTTCAATCATTGAATTAAGCCGTATTGTGAATATTCCTTATGATTCTCTGGGTATTATTTTAAGAGAGTATTTTTTAGAGCATTACCCTGAGTACGAAGAGCAGCTTTCACAAAAATTTCAACTCGCTAATCGTATTAGCCCTAATCTCGAGTTGACCTATAATCAGCTTGCAGAGGAATTAGGATTTGATGAGCGTGCTCTTCAAAAAAATAATGAATCGGTTCTCAATTCGATGGAGGTAACTCTTTATCCAGAGTGGCAGAGCCTCAACAAGAAGATGGAACAGGATCTATTTCATCCCAATTTTGACTTTTCTCGTATCAAAACAAACCTGTCATTTACTCGTCAGCTTAAGCTCTTTAGAGAAATTCTTATTTTTCTTTTGATTGGAGTGGGCTTAGTTTATGGCATTCAAAAACTAAATCTTAAGTGGGAAAAATCAATTCTCGACCAGATTAGTATTTATGAGCCCCAACTCAATTGGCTTGATACGAGTCTTTCCTTTCAAGATAATGAGGCTAATGCTCGTCAAAACTTTGAGCTTGGAGCTAGAGAGCTAGATGAAGTTGAAACAAAGGAAAGTCAGTTTGACTCCCTCGCTTTTGGCGATGATATTCGTTACGAAGAGGAGTCAGATGTTGTTTTAACGAGTTGGGACGCTCTTCCTAAAGATTTTGATACTGTCGAGTTAGAGCAATCTGCATATGAGGAACTTAAAAAAAGAGGTTATCGCGACAGTCGTTACGGTAACACTAAGGTGTATCGAGTCCTCATGCGTTCGGTTGACACAAAAACCTCAAAAGATCGTCTCAATAATCTTCTTCAAAAGTATGATGTCACCCGAGTAGACAATGTTGCGCCAGGAAAACAAGTTCCCGGTGGTATTTACTACAACCTCTATGTTCCTCGCGAATACCTCAAAGAGTTCATGGCCCAAGTGATGGACTTTGATGATGCTATTCTCTACGAGTCCAGAACAAGAACTGGTAGAAACCCTCCGGGGAAGAATAAGGTTTTTATTTGGGTGAAAAATATTTAAGGCTTCGCCTTAAAATTTTCCACCCAAATAAAATCAGCCAAACCCTAAGAGCATTTTTCTTCAGCTGCGAAGGCAGCAAAGAAAAATGGGATCGTTGAAAGATTTGTTTTCTAAATGAATTTGAATTTGGTGTAAAAGGCGAGTTGCTCGTGTGTGGTTTGGGTGATTCGAATAAAATAAGAACCCCTCTGTCCCTTCAGCCCCGATGTGCGAAGTCTTGTGGATAAAACTAGAATATATTTTTGAGTAGTTCTTACCTTCGAATCCGTTTTTTCCTTTGCTGCTTTTTCCTGTGGAAATATTACTTATGCACAGATGTTCTTCGGTCCTCATTCATGGGGCTCTAGTTTCTAAGAAATCTCTTTAATTCGATTTAATTATCAATCAAGGACGAGCACTTTTGCTTGAGCGGCTATCGCCGCCAAATCAAAAGAACTCTGAAGGACCTCAGAACGATTTTTTTCCTATGGAAAAAAATCACATCTGACCATCCGGAATTTCAAATAAGCCTTTAACTTTTCTTAGAGCGACGTGACTAACTTTGAGGTAGTACCACTGGCGAAAGAAACCGATCATCATAGCGACCATGAAACCATAAACGACACCAGAATGGATAACCTTAGATACAAGACCTGTATCGTGGGCACCGCCAAGGAGAAAGGCAATAGAGCCGAGGACTAACATCAGCATAGTCCAGGGAATGGTTTGTCTTTTACAGCGGTCAGAGTCTTGAACAAACTTTATGGTTTTCTTTTTATAGGGCTCAAGATCCTCTGGCGGATCATCAAAAAGTTCACCGAGATTAGTTTTAGTGTTGAGGACTGAGTAGACATTATTCATAAGTCTCGCGACACCAATGAAGTAGAACATCACAAAGGCCTGTGCAAAAATTGTATAAATGAAGGTGACAATAGCGAGTTGAATGTGACCAAATCCAACCTCCCACCAGCCAAGCGCAACACCTGCTGTAAGAATAATCCCACCAACCATTAAAAGTATGAGAAGTCTCAACAAATACGCCATGCAAGGAATTCCTATTTAATTGTCAATATTTCGTGGTTTTGGTGAACCTAATGAGCGAAGTTAAAAAGAAAAAAATTCTCGAGAACCCTTTGGCAAGTGGAGTGGTTGTTCCTATAGCTGTCGTCCTTGTGGGTGCATTGGTCGTTTTTGGTGTAACGAAACTTCTCTCTTCAGAAAGGTCTTATAAAGATTTAGTAAGAGAGATGCATACGAAAACTTTGGGAAATCGTTGGGTTGCAGTTTTTGAACTCAGTAAGCTCATCTCTAGATCTCAAATTCCAAAGGAAGATATTCCTTGGCTCATCACAAACCTAAAGGAAATTTATAGCGAAGCAAAGGATCCCCGTACGCGTCAATTTACTGTTGTAGCTGCTGGCGCCTTGCGTAATAAGACATCATCCGAGCTCTTGGCCAAAGCCCTTAATGACGAAGATGAAAAAGTTCGTTTTCATGCCATCGTCGCTCTTGGAAATATGCAGAGAGGCGTCGAGTTTTCGGCATGGCCAGCTGTTGTTGCTTACTTGGATAGTAAAGATGTTGGAGTTGTTCAAGCGGCGGCACTCACTTTGGCCACTCATCGCGTCCCAGAGGCGCAGTCACGCCTTGTGGATTTTTTGACACATAGCAATCGCATCCTGAGATACACAGTTGCTTCAGGCCTTGCAAACTATAAGGACGAAAAAGCCGTTCCTACTTTAAAAGAAATTTTGTTTTTAAAACCAGAGGGTGGCAGCGGGTCAAGCTTACAGTCAGCACAAGTCGAAGCCCTTAAGTTAAGTTTATTGACTTCACTCGAAAGAAATCAATGGCCGATATTGAACGAAGATTTGTCGATTGTTGCTAAGCAGGACAAAAGTTTGAAAGTGGCTGCACGAGCAGAGGAAGTCTTAAATTTATTGAAAAACTAAGTTATTGTAACTAATAATTAAATGGCTGATTTTCCTTATAAATTGTGTTACTTACGGAGCATCCGTATTCGGCCAAAATAATTTTTTCACGACTTTTAAAAAAGTGTGTGGGGTTTTGTCATATGAGTGAAGCAAGACAAAGTTTAAATCGTAGAGAGTTTTTTAGTTATCTCACAGTTGCATGGGTTGCCTTCGGTGCTGCTTGTGGTGGGATGCTAAGTTTAGCCTTTCGATATTCCTATCCAAACGTAAACTTTGAACCAGAAATGGAATTCATTGCGGGTACACCTGATATGTATGAAGAGGGTGTTGATGAAAGATACAAAAACGGTATGGGCGTTTGGATGGTTAAGCTTGAAGGTAAACTTTTTGCTTTATCAAATATCTGTACACACCTTGGATGTATTCCAAACTGGCTTCCTGCCGAATTAAAGTTTAAGTGTCCTTGTCACGGTTCTGGTTATTATATGAGCGGAATTAACTTTGAAGGACCAGCACCTCGTCCTCTAGAAAGATACGCCATTAACCTCACTCCTGAAGGAAAGATTAAAGTTGATAAAACAAAAGTCTACCGTTGGGAAAAAGGTCAGTGGGATCACCCGAACTCTTATCTTGAAGTTTAATTTTTTAAAGTTGTTTTAATTATAAGGAAAAGAAAATGGCAGCAAAAGGTTTAGCCGACAAAGTTAGAGAAACACAGGTCTGGAAATCTATTTTCAGACACGGACCACCAGACAACGCTCGTAACCGTGCAGCTGTTGTGGCAGGTAACGTTTTTCTTCACCTTCACCCCATTAAGCTTAAGAAGTCCGGCGTTCAGTTGGGGTATACATGGTGTATGGGTGGGTTAACGTTTTTTATCTTCCTTGCGCTTACAGTTTCGGGCGTACTTTTAATGTTCTATTACCGTCCAACTGCAGAATACGCTTTCAACGATATTATTGCTCTTAGAGAACACGTGCCTCTAGGTATTATGAGAGAGATTCACCGTTGGGGTGCACACGCCATGGTTATCACCACTTGGCTTCACATGTTCCGCGTCTTTATGACGGGTTCATATAAACCACCTAGAGAATTCAACTGGGGTGTAGGGGTTATTCTCCTTGTTCTTACCCTTCTTCTTTCGTTCACTGGTTACCTTCTTCCTTGGGATCAGCTAGCGATCTGGGCGATTACCGTTGGTGCGAACATGGCAAAGGCAACGCCTTTCCTAGGTCACGGTGGTCCTGGTGCTTCATTAGCTCAAATTGGTGACTTTGTTCTTGTGTCTGATAAAAACGATGTGCGCTTTCAGCTTCTCGCAGGACGTTTTGTTGGTGAGCCAGCGCTTCTTCGTTTTTATATTCTCCACTGTGTCTTTATTCCTCTCGTTGTGGGAACTCTTATTGCGGTTCACTTCTGGCGAGTTAGAAAAGACGGTGGGATTTCAGCACCTTTATAAGACAAGGATTTTTTTAATAAGGTAAATAAGAGATGAGAGAATTAATTAACTGGATTGCCGATCCCATTAGGTCATTTCCCATCGTTTGTGTGCTCTTCTACTTAATGATGAAGTACTACCGAGTTGTTGGATCGAAGAAGTTTCTTTATGTAGCTTTAGCTGTCATTATTCCTACGGCCGTGTGGTTTGCAGCAGATCCAAACTTTTTCACCATTCTAATCCTTCCCGATAATATCCCCATTATTATTCTTCTCGTTCTTGTGGGTTACCTCACATGGTTCTCTCTTCACAAGGCTGCTATCAATGACGAAAGAATTGAGCAGGGGTTAGGTCCGGTTGAAGGGACACCAGAAAACCGTGAGAAAGTTTGGTGTTGGCCAAACCTTGTTTATACAGAACTTTTTGCCATTATCGCCGCAACATCTTTTCTCATTGTTTGGGCAATTCTCTTTAAGGCTCCTCTAGAAGAACCCGCTAACCCAACATGGGCACCAAACCCAGCAAAAGCACCTTGGTACTTTCTTGGTCTGCAAGAAATGCTTGTTTACTTTGACCCTTGGATGGCCGGTGTTGTTCTTCCTGGTGTTGTTGTTGTTGGCCTTATCGCTATTCCTTATATTGATACCAACCCAAAAGGTAATGGTTACTACACCATTGCTGAAAGACCTGTTGCTCAGTGGGGCTTTCAATTTGGATGGTTAGTCCTTTGGATCTACCTCATTATTGTCGGTACTTTCTTGCGAGGTCCTAACTGGACATTCTATGGTCCTTTTGAATATTGGGATTACCACAAGGTTGTCGCAGAATATAACGTCAACCTTTCTGAATTTATGTGGATTAAGTGGCTTAATACGGCCATGCCAGAAAATATGTTTGTAAGAGAGATTCTTGGAATCCTCCTCTCTCTAGCTTACATGATCGTTCTCCCCCCTCTTACTGCTGCTACTAAGTACGGCAAGATGATGATCGAGAAGGTGGGGCAAATGCGTTATTACATTTTTGTTGTATTGCTCCTTTTGATGATGAGCTTACCAATCAAGATGGTTTTAAGATGGCTATTTTCATTGAAGTACATCGTCGCTCTGCCAGAGCTAGAGCTTAACTTGTAGGTCGAACTTTTAAGTTAGCTTAGGGAAGTAAAAGAAGGATTTAAAAAAATGAAGAAATTAGAACCGGGAATGGCATACGATACAAATAAGCTGAATAAGATATTCGCTTTTTTGTCAGTTCTCTTCCTTATGATCACTGTTTGGGTTTTCTTGGATGATTACATTCGTCCTTGGAAAGCTGTTCAACTTGAGGCCATGCAGATTAAAAAGCAAAAGCTTCAGGCCAAGCTAGAAGAAGCCGAAAAAGAGATCAATAAAGACAAACTCGAATCTTTGAAAAAGAAAATGGCAGAGGCTGAAAAGGTTGTTGCTGAAAGAAGAAAAGAGATTCGTAAGGTTGAAAAAGAACAGACTGTTGTTCAAAAGAAGCTAAAAGCTGAAACGATCCTTAATGGTACTCTTAACTCTCAGGTTGCAGCCTATACTTTCAAATATGAACAGGCTCAGCTCAAAAACAAGTCCAATAAAGCGGTTATCTTTGCCAAGCTAAAAGAAAATAAAAAGCTCTTTGCAGAATCGAAAGATCGCATGAAGGAATACCAATTCCAAAAGAAAGCGCTCTTTAAGAAAAAAGAAAAGCTTCAAAAGGAAGTTCTCTCAATCGAAAGAGAAATCAAGAGCATGACAACGACTCGCGACCTTATAGCTAAGGCCGTTGAGAAAACAAAAATGGGACCAATTTTTGCTCTTAGAAACTCACCCCTTATCGACTACCTCGATCCTACGTTGAAAATTGAGCAGATCGTCCTTGATAACATTACTGATGATCGATACTTCCAGCATGTTCCTAGAGTTGACCGTTGTATCACTTGTCACACTTTTATTGATCAGCCTGGTTATGAAGATCAGCCTAACCCTCACAAAACTCACCCTAATCTTGATCTGATGGTTGGAAAAGATTCTCCTCACCCAATGAAGAGTACTGGGTGTACTACATGTCACGGTGGTGAGGGCCACAGAGTTAATGACTTCACTAGTGTTGCTCACTGGCCACAAAACGAAGAACAAAAGAAAGAATGGATTGAAAAATATGATTGGCATGAGCCACACAGAATCCCTTCTCCCATGCTTAAGGTTAGCCAAACTGAGGCAAGCTGTGTGAAGTGTCACCAAGGAGTAGAGTTCATTCCTGGTGCTACGGTTCTTAATGAAGGTCGTAGAAATATTGAGAAGTATGGCTGTTATGGCTGTCACAAAATCGAGGGTTGGGAACATAAGCGCATGCCTGGTCCTTCTCTTCAAAAAATTGCCTCAAAGATCGACAAAGAATTCTTTAAGAACTGGGTTTGGGATCCAAAATCATTTAACCCTCATGCCATGATGCCTAGATTCTTTGGTCAATCAAATAACTCTCAGCCGAAACACATGGTGAAAAACGTTGCTGAAGTTAATGCCATGGCCGAATTCATTTGGGATAAGTCCAAAGCTTATAAGCCTTTTATGAAATACACTGGCGGCGATGTTGAGCGCGGTAAAGAACTTACAGCTCAAGTTGGCTGTATGGGCTGTCACGGTGTTCAAGGCATGGAAGAGATTAGTGATAAGATTGGAGCATACGCAGGTCCTTACCTTTACGGCACGGGATCTAAAGTTGATCCCGATTGGCTTGTTTCTTGGCTTAAGAAACCAGATCACTACCAAGAAGATACGATCATGCCTTCTTTCCGTCTGACGGATAGAGAGGTTAACGATATCGCAGCCTACCTGATGACTTTAAGAAATAAGAAGTTTGAAGGTTACCGTTTTGAAGAAATGGATAAAGAGGCGAGAGATTCTATCTTGATGGGTTACCTCTCTGCTTTTGATACGGAAGAAGGTGCTCGAGCGAAGCTTGCTAAAATGAGCGACCGTGAAAGAACTCTTGAGCTTGGTTACCGCTCGGTAGGTAAGTACGGCTGTTACTCCTGTCACAATATTGATGGCTTTGAAGGAAGAGCTCCAATTGGACCAGAGCTTACTCATGAAGGCTCAAAGCCACTTACTCAATTTGGTTTTGGTCTTCAAAAGCAGGTTGAGCACACAAGAGATGGCTGGATTAAAGCTCACCTCTTAGATCCAAGAAGATGGGATATTGGCATTGATAAGCCTTTTAAAGACTTAACAAGAATGCCTAACTTCTATCTGACTGAGCGTGAAGCTGAAACCATGACGGTCGCGATCATTGGCCAAGTTAACGAAAAGATTCCTCTCAAGGGTGTTAAGCGCCTCAACGCAAACGAGAAAATTGTTGAAGATGGGATGAAGGTCGTTAACAAGTTCAACTGTATCGGTTGTCACCAGATTGATGGCTACCGCGGTGATATTCTTGCCAAGTACGAGGATGATCTTAATGAAGGTCCACCACGTCTTAACGGTGAAGGTCATCGAGTTCAACTGGATTGGTTCCATTACTTCTTAGATAATGTTTACCCCATCCGTCCTTGGTTAAAAGTGAGAATGCCTTCTTACAATCTAACGGATAAGGAAAGAAATACGATTGTAACTATGTTCCAATACAAGGCTGAACAGAAAGCTCTCGTAGACCGCTCTAAAGTTGTCGATTGGCAGCCGGGTGAAAAAGAAGCCGCTTGGAAGCTGTGGGAAGAAATGGCTTGTGCCTCATGTCACACTGCTGGTTTCAACAATGACGATCCATCTGCGCCTAATCTTTACTTTGCTAGAAGAAGGCTGCGTCCAAGTTGGATTAAGAAGTGGCTCTATGATCCCCAAGCAATCCTACCAGGAACACTCATGCCGAACTTCTGGGTAGATGGTGAGTCAACTTCACCAGATATACTTGGCGGAGATCCTGAGAGGCAAATTGATGCCCTGACGAAATTAATGTATGATTTTGGTACTGAAAAGTTACCAACAAAGAACACCAATTACTGGAGTAAGCAATGAGTTCAAGCGCCGCTAAGGTCGGACATGATGGACCACTAAAGTATTCTGACGACCCTCAATTTGGTAAGGCGAGTCCTGGTAAAATTGGCATGTGGCTCTTCCTTGGAACGGACGCCATGTCTTTCTCTGGTCTTCTTCTTGCTTATGGGATCCTCCGTGCGCAGATGATGGATGATTGGCCAAACCCTGTTGAAGCCTTGGGCGGTGTTGGTCTTTCAGGTTTCATGACTTTTTGGCTTATTTGTTCATCAGTTTCAATGGTTATGGCGATTGATTCTTGTAAGCTTCGTGACCCAAAGGGGATTCGTCTGTGGCTTGGACTTACTGTTCTTGGTGGCGCAGGCTTCCTTGGAATGCAGGTGTATGAGTATCTTCACCTCATGCATGATATGGGTATGAGTTTCTCTTCTTATGCCAAAGGAAATAACCTCTTTTCTGCGACCTTTTTCAGCATTACTGGGTTTCACGGTCTTCACGTTCTTTCAGGGACTCTCTATTTAGCCTATATGTTTAAGCTTGCTCTAGATGGCCGCTTCGATAACGGAGACTACAATCTTCTTGAGATCGCAGGGCTTTTCTGGCACTTTGTTGACCTCGTCTGGATCTTGGTTTTCACTTTTGTTTATCTCCTGTAGATCCAAATAAAAATCATTATTTACGATCATATAAAGGCCGCTTATGCGGCCTTTGTTTATTGCGCTTAGTCTAATGGTTTGCTAATAATAGGACATGGGTCATTTGAAATTTATCGTTACTTTCGTTTATTTATTTTTCCTAGAAGCAGCCTTGGCATGCCCGAGTTGTATGGGCTCAATGGATGATCCAAAAAGTGGCAATCTTGTTTATATTTTGGGTGGCTTTATAGTTCTCACTTACATTCCCTTTTACTTGATTTATAAAACCATCATTAAAAACAGAAATTTTAATGAGCAAGTTGAAGATGGAAGCCAAGAGTAGCCCAACCAAAAACTCCTTCAAGTCATTATGGTTTTCCATTTCTGGGATAAGCCTAGTCATTTTTGCATTTCTTGTGTGGTGGATCTACGGCAAAGAAACAGCTGACAGCACTGGTATGGCATGGGTATCAGCTCTTCCTTATCTCAATAGCGGTCTTAATACTTTAACAGCAATACTTCTGTGCTTTGGTGTGGCCGCCATCAAGAAAGGAAAAAAAGAACTTCACCGCAATATTATGATTACCGCAGGTGTTGTCAGTGCACTCTTTTTGGTTTCTTACCTTACTTATCACCACTTTCAAGGGGACACTAAGTTTACGGGAACGGGGTTTATCCGCACGATTTACTTTACCATCCTTATATCTCACGTGATTCTAAGTATGGTTCAGGTCCCACTTATTCTTGGAACTTTTTACTTGGCCTTCACAAAGAAATGGGCCACCCATAAGAAGGTGGCCAAAATTACTTTCCCGATCTGGCTCTATGTTTCAGTCACGGGAGTTCTTGTTTTTATATTTCTGAAGTATCTTCAGTGACCTTTGAGGACACCGCCATCAATCGCAATACTTTGTCCGGTAATGTAACCAGCTTTTGGAGAAGCAAGAAACGTTGCCATATCCGCAAGTTCTTCAGGTTCTCCTAATCTTCCTGCAGGGACCATTTCCTTAATTTTTTCTTCAGAGAGGTTAAGGGCCTTTATACGGTCAGTATTAGTGTAACCAGGAAGCAGAAGATTAAATGTTATGCCATCTTTAGAAAATTCATTGGCCATGGAGCGAACAAGTCCAGCAAGACCAGCACGAAGTCCATTTGAAGTTGTTAAGCCAGGAAGGGGCTCTTTAGCTGCAAGGCTCGTTACCAATAGGATTCTGCCATAGCCTTGCTTCTTCATCGCAGGTAGTGCCTCGTGGAGAGTTTCAACGACACTTAACCAAAGGCTTTGATAGTCTGTACGCCACTGTTCAATGGTGACATCGAGAAAATCACCTTTTTGGGGACCACCAGTATTGGTAACAATAATATCAACGCCACCTTGGTCATTGACCATCTTTTTTGTAATGACAGAAGCAATAGTCGGTTCACTTAAATCGCCGGCATAAAAGCCTTTAGCTCCAATTTCTTCAGCGACCTTGGCGCATTTTTCATCTGTTCGACCGTTAATGAAAACCTCAACTCCCTCTTTGATGAGAGATTCAGCAACAGCTCGGCCAATACCGCCAGTAGAGCCAAAGACGAGAGCTTTCTTACCTTTTAATTCTAAATCCATTACCAAACCCTATCTGTCACAGTCCCGCATTCAGGACATTTTGTATGTTCACTTCCATAGTAGCGATCAAAAATCGCACCAAATTGTGTTTCAATATTTGTGAGGTGAAAGGACTCCTCATAAAGCTTATGGCAACATTCCTTGCAATACCACTGAAGCTTATCAGTTTCCCCTTCTTGGCGGGTCTTTTCAACTACTAGACCTACAGAGTTTGCCATCCTTTGAGGTGAGTGGGGCGTCCCTCTTTTAAGCATGTAAATTTCTCCGGCCTTAATCGGCACGTCCTCAAACTTGCCTTCTTCATTGATGGTCCTAAGGTTCATTTCCCCTTCAAGCTGATAGAAGAACTCGTCAGATTCATTGACGTGAAAATCTGTTCTTTCATTGGGTCCACCAACGACCATCACAATAAAAGTGGAATCTTTAAAAACGACCTTATTACCAACTGGTGGCTTAAGTAATTCTCTATTGTCATCGATCCATTTTTGAAAATTAAATGCTTTCATCTGGACTCCTTATTCATCTTAATCAATGGTGGCAATGCACTTTAGTTCAATCGCAATAGGTGTAGGAAGTTTATTGATTTCAACGGTAGTCCTACAGGGGCGATTTTCTTTAAAATATTCAGCATAAATTTTGTTATAGGCTTTAAAGTCGTCATCCATATTGGTTAAAAAAACAGTGACGTCAACGAGCTGGTCCCAGCTAGAGCCTGAAGCCTCAAGGATTAAGCGAACATTTTTAAAAACGCTATGGCATTGAGCCTCAATATCATAGGAGGTGATTTTGCCATTCTCATCAAGAGTCACCCCAGGAATCTCCTTTTTACCTCTTTCACGAGGGCCAACTCCCGAAAGAAAAAGGAGGTTACCTACTTTTCTGGCATGAGGGTAAAGTCCTACCGGTTCAGGGGCTTTTTCCGAATTGTGTTCAGTGCTCATATATTCTCCCATTAGTAACTAATGCAAATATTCTTTGGTTCAGTAAAAAATCTGAGGGCCTCTGTGCCACCTTCTCTACCAACACCACTATCTTTCATGCCACCAAAAGGTGTTCTTAAATCCCTTAGCATCCAGGTGTTAACCCATATAATCCCGGCATCAAGCCTTTCCGAAACGCGGTGAGTACGTGAGGAGTTTTCTGACCATAGGGAAAAGGCCAAGCCGTAGTCTGTAGAGTTTGCCAGATCGATAGCTTCCTCTTCAGTTGAAAAGGATTGGATTGTGGCGACTGGTCCAAAAATTTCTTGTTGGTTTGTTTGGCAATTCATGGGGAGACCCTCGATGAGGGTTGGTTTCACAAAGTAGCCCTTTGAACCTTCTCTTTCTCCGCCACAAAGGATCTTGCCACCTTCTCTCTTCGCCAACTCAATACAGCCCATGACTTTTTCAAAATGGGCCTTACTAACAAGAGCTCCTTGCTGGGTAAGCTCGTCTAAAGGGTTCCCAACTCTTAGTGACGAAACTTTCTCGACAAGATCGGTTTTAAGTCTCTCATAAAGAGATTCATGCACTAATATTCTTGAACCACACAGGCAGATTTGACCTTGATTAGAAAAGCCAGCTCTTAGTACACCGGCTAACGCTTTGTCATAATCACAGTCTTCAAAAATAATTGTGGCGTTCTTTCCCCCCATCTCAAGAGAAACTTTTTTAAAGAGGGGAGCTGCCTGTTGAGAAATAATTCTTCCTGTTGCCGTTGAGCCGGTAAAAGAAACGGCTTTGATACTTTTATTTTCAACCAGCTCTTTACCCATGCGGGCACCTTGGCCGTGAAGAATGTTGAGAACCCCTTTAGGGAGGCCAGCTTCGTTAGCAACTTCTCCGAGGAGTGAAGCGGTTATAGGTGTGACCTCTGAGGGTTTTCCAATGACCGCATTACCTGTTGCTAAGGCCGGTGCAATTTTCCATGTAAAGAGATAGAGGGGCAGGTTCCAGGGGCTTATGCAACTGACAACACCAAGAGGTTGTCTTCTAGTGTAATTAACGGCGCCTTTCATGTGATAGGCTTCTTGAGACCACTGGCCAATGGCATCTGCAAAAAACTGAAGGTTAATCGCCGCTCTTGGGATATCGACAGTTTTAGCAACACTCAAGGGCTTGCCATTATCTTGAGATTCTATGAGAGCAAGTTCATCGAGACGAGCCTTGATAAGCTCTGCCATTTTTCTTAAAACCTTAGCTCTCCTTTCTGGAGACTGGGAGGCCCAATTTGCTTGAGCATTCTTAGCCGCTTCAATCGCCTTGAGAACATCTTTCTCATTTGAATTTACAACATCAGCAATTTTTTCTTCAGTGGCCGGGTTAATGGAGTCCATCCATTCACCATCAACGCCTTCACAATATTCACCATTAATGAAGTTTAAGACCTTTCTCATGTTCTTACCTTTGATCTCGTTCTAAAAGAACCGCACGCACTGGGCTTGCGTCTGCTCCCGCAAGGGGAAGAGGAAGTGCTATCAAGTCATATCGACCAGGCTTAACTTTGGAAAGAATAATCCCTTCCAAGATGGCCATGTCAGCTTTGTAAATTGCATTGTGAGTAAGGAGTTCTTTATCGTTGGCAGGGTCGACACTTGGAGTATCAATACCAACGAGGCAAACGCCCTTACTGTGTAAAAATTCAATGAGCTCTGGAGAGAGTGCTGTAAAATCGTCATTCCATTTATTGGGGTTGGGAAAACTTCCTGTTTTAAAGAGAACTCTCTTTTCAGTAACTTCTTCCTCTATATTTGAGGGGAGAATACGCTCCGTTTTATGGGAGATTTCAATAACCTGACATCCACCCATGTAGTAGGACAGCTCTCGTCCCTCCATGGTTTTCCCTTGGGAATGATAATGACTTGGCGCATCTGTATGGGCACCTAAATGGACGGTTGTGGTGATGGAAGATAGAACTAAATTGTTACCATTTTTAAAGCTGAGAAGTTCGTTTCGTTGAAACTCAGTATCTCCAGGAAAGACAGCAATATCTTCAGTAATCACAGGTGTGATATCAATGGTTTTGCGACCCTCTAGATTCACAAATGTCCCTCTTCTATAGCGTGTTACGCCTTGTAAACAAGTTCCATAATTTCTATCATTCTTTGGCTATCTAGTCATATTTGAATGAGGGACAAAAGGGGAACTTATGACACCTGATGATATTATTAATTGGGCTCAAACTCTGCATAGTGCTCGTACATCTGCAGCACCAATTGAGCAGATTTCAGATAAGATAAAAGAATTTGATCGTGCTGATGCTTACTCTATTCAAGAGAAAGGAATGGCCTTGCGAGAAGAGGCAGGTGAAAAACTCATTGGTCTTAAAATGGGTCTTACCTCGGAAGCTAAAAGGAAGCAGATGGATCTGGATTCCCCCCTTTATGGTGAACTAACAGATGAGATGCAAGTTAGTAACGGGGGAACCTATAAACTCGCAGGACAGATTCACCCGAAAATCGAGCCTGAGGTCGCCTTTCATATTTCAAAAGAATTATCAGGAACTGTCACGAGAGAGGAAGTCCTTGCGGCCACTGATAAAGTTTATGCTTGCATGGAAATCTTAGATAGTCGTTATAAGCAATTTAAGTATTTCTCAATGGAAGATGTGATTTCAGATAATTCTTCTTCCAGTCATTTCATTTTAGGTGAACCAATTACTGACTTTTCTCATATTGATTTAAAGAATCTTAAACTAAAAATGAAAGTCAATGGGGAGATTGCACAAGAGGGTAATACTTCAGCAATTAGTGGTGACCCTGTTGTATCGGTTATTCAACTCTGTGAGCTTTTAGAGAAGAGGGGACGTGTTCTCCCCGCTGGAAGTATTGTTCTTGCCGGTGCTGCAACAATTGCGGTTGCTTTAGAGCCTGGTATGACTATTGAGTTAGAGATGGAAGAGCTGGGGAACGCTTCAGTAAAGGTAGAGGCATAGATATGATGACATTTAACGAAAACCACAAGTCGATTCAAGGTGCAAAAGAGCTTGATAATCAAGATGAGCTCTATAATTATCGCAATGAATTTCATTTTCCTCTGACCGAGTCAGGTGACAAGTGCCTTTATTTTACAGGGCATAGTTTGGGCCTTATGCCTAAGAATGCTGAAAGCTATATTCAAGAGGAGCTTAATGCATGGAAAGCCTTTGGGGTTGAGGGACATTTCAAAGGTAAGCATCCTTGGATGCCCTATCATGAGTTCTTAACTGAGAACATGGCCCATGTTGTAGGAGCGAAACCTGAAGAAGTTGTTGTGATGAATTCACTTACTGTGAACCTTCACCTGATGCTCGTGAGTTTCTATAGGCCTACTCAAACACGAAATAAAATTCTCATTGAGCATACGACTTTCCCATCTGATAAATATGCGGTTGATTCTCAGGCACGTTTTCATGGACATGACCCCAAAGATGCCGTGGTTATGCTTAAGCCATCAGAAGGCAAGATGACTTTAACGGATGATGAGCTTGTCGAGCAGATCAAGTCTCACGGTGATTCTCTTGCTCTTGTCATGCTAGGTAATTGTAACTACCTCACTGGTCAGTGTTTTAACTTTAAGAAAGTGGTTCAGGCCGCAAGAGAGGTTGGTGCCAATGTCGGTTTTAACCTCGCTCATGGTGCAGGAAATCTTCTTTTGAACCTCCATGATATTGAAGCCGATTTTGCGGTTTGGTGTACTTATAAATACCTCAACTCTGGCCCGGGTGGCCTATCAGGTGCTTTTGTTCATGAGAAGCACTTGAATGATAACTCACTTCCTCGCTTTGAAGGTTGGTGGGGTACAAAAAAGGAAACTCGCTTTAAAATGAAGCCTGAGTTTGAGCCTATGGGAACTGTCGAGTCATGGCAGCTTTCTAATCCACCCATCTTCCAACTTGCTGCAATCCGCGCCAGTCTTGAGCTCTATGCAAAGGCCGGTATGAAGAACCTAAGAGCTAAAGGGGATAACTTAACAGGTTACCTTGAATGGCTACTTAAAAATAAGTGTGGTGACTCTGTTGAAATCGTTACACCTGAATTTAAAGAGGGGGAGCAAACTCGTGGCTCTATGCTTTGTGTCCGCGTGAAAGGTGATGCGAAGAATGTGGAAGCAAAACTTAAAGAAGCAGATGCTATTGTAGACTTTCGCGAACCAGATATTCTAAGAATGGCCCCCATTCCAATCTACAACTCTTTTGAAGATGTTTACGAACTTGTAGAAGTTATTAGCAAGGCGATTTAAGTAAAGCTTGAGGTTATTATGGAAAAGATCGTTATTTCTGGAGCAGGATTAGTTGGTGCTTTCTGGGCCCTTGCCTTAAAAAAGAAAGGCTTTGAAGTTGAGCTCTATGAAAAGCGCTCTGATATGAGAGAAGAGTCTGCTGATGGTGGACGCTCGATAAACCTCATCGCCACATCTCGTGCACTCAATGCTTTTACTGCAGTCGGAATTCTAGAAGACATTAAAAAAATCGTTGTTCCCGTAACAGGAAGAATGATGCATTCCCTTGAAGGTGAACTTACATATCAGCCCTACGGTCGAGATGAAAGCGAATGCAACTACAGTGTTTCCCGTTCTCTTCTTAATATTACTCTTCTTAATAAAGCCGAAGAGGCCGGAGTTAAGATTTTCTTTTCCCATGACCTAGAATCTTTAGACCCTGATAACGGTGTAGCTAAGTTTGCAGGAAGAGAAGTTTCCTTTGATCGCTTTTTTGGTGCTGATGGGGCAGGTTCTATCACCCGAAAAGAGCTTCTAAGGCTTATGCCTGAGGCGAAAGAAAGTGTGGATTTTATTAGCTCTGATTATAAAGAGCTTTTAATGCCTGCAACAAAAGAGGGAGATTATCCAATTGAGAAAAAGGCCCTTCACATTTGGCCTCGTGGAAATCACTTTCTCATGGCCCTGCCGAATCTCGACGGAAGTTTTACGATGACTATGTATCTTCCCAAAACGGGAGAAGATAGTTTTGAAACTCTAAAAACAAAAGAGGATGTGACGGCCTTCTTTGAGAAGTATTACAAAAGCTCAATCCCTCACATGCCAGATTTTGCAGATGACTATTTTGAAAACCCTCAAGGTATTTTAGGTACAGTTCGAATGAGTCACTGGGCCTACAAAGACAAGGTTGCTCTGATGGGTGATGCTGCCCATGCTGTGGTTCCTTTCTTCGGTCAGGGCATGAACTGCGGCATGGAAGATTGTTTCTATCTTCTGTCGTACATGGAAAAATATGGCAATGATTGGGCCAAGATCTTTTCTGAATATGACCGCAATCAGAGACCTAATGGTAACGCGATCGCTGATATGGCCCTAGAGAACTTTATTGAGATGCAGTCAAAGGTTGCAGACAAGAAGTTCCTTCTTAAAAAGGCGATTGAGCATAAGATCGAAAATGAGTTTCCCACTAAGTATCGTGCTCGTTATGGCATGGTTACCTATACCCTTATTCCTTACGCCACGGCCAAAAAGGCAGGTCTTATTCAACAAGAGATTTTAGAAGAGCTGGCTCAAGGAATTGAGGTGGTTGAGCAAGTTGATCTTAAAAAAGCAGAGACTTTAATTGATGAAAAATTTGTCCCTTTTGTGAATGAGACAGGAATTACCCTAGACCGTTATCAAGAGGGTGAAACTCCAAAGTATGTTTCTTAAAATCCTTTTCTTTGCCTCGACCTTATTTGCTGCTAGTCCTGGGGATTTTCTTTGGAAGAATCGAGTTATTGTCGTTGAAGAGGCCTCTTTAATCAAAAAACAGTTAGAGGCCTTTAAGGAAGACAAGAAGGGCTACGAAGAAAGAAAGCTCATCATTTTACACTTCCCCATGTTTCATAAAAATAAGGATATATGCTGTGCCCTTCTTGGGTTAGATGGTGGTGTTAAGGCCACCTCTAAGGCTCCCTTTTCCAAGAAGGTCATTTTTGACCTTATTGATTCCATGCCTATGCGCCAAGCTGAACTAAGAAAGAAAGCTAACCCTGAAAAGAAAAATTAAGATCTTTCTGGATATCACTCGGAAGCTTGGGGAGGTCTTTTCTAGAAATTAAAAAGGTCGATAAATCAAAAAGATCAATATAGACACGATTATTTTCTGCCGCCATTTTTAAATAGTGATGACCTGAAGATCCACCTGTTCCAATTTTAGTCCCAAGCATACGATGGGCCATAAGAGCATGGCGGTAGCGCCAAGTTGTAAAGTTCTCATCAATGTCCATAAGACAGGTAAGAAAACGATAGGGAAGTTGGAGAATGGGCTCATCTCTGTAGAGAAGAATAAAGAGAGCATTAAGTGTTGCTCTTCTTGAGAGTCTTCTCTTTCCTTGCTCTAGAAGCTTCCCATATTCACTCTCATTAAACAGCGAAGAAAAAGTTTTTCTCGTGGACTCGAGGTTGGCCAATTGACCTTCCTTTGCCTTTGGAGAAAGAGTGGCAAGATTGTTGTTGATAATGTCCTCATCCCTTTTGAGCATGGTTGAGATGACATTTTCGTATTCTTCCCAGAAGTTGAAATTCTCTTTTTGGGTGAAGGGAAGTCTTTCAAGCCACTTATTAACGAGATCAAGGAGAGACTCTTCTTTTTCAACATTAAGAATATGTTCTTTGTCTTTGTTGTTAAGGCGTCCAAGAAAGTAATCTCTGTCCACGGCTTTGCGGTTATTGGTTCTTAATCCCATACGCACTTCGATTTCTCGAAACTGAACAGACTGAAAACCCGAAGCCGGTACCAGCAGATCTCTAAATTCAAGAAAATCCATGGGGCTCATGGTCTCCATAACGGGGAGTTGGTCCAATAATAGTGATTGAATTTTGATGACTCGCTCGAGGCGTGAGGTGGCCAAGGCGATATTTTTTTCAGGAATTTGGGGTGCAGAGAAGATGTCGAGCACCGAGGCCATTTCATGGATGATTTGTTTAAACCACATTTCATAAACTTGATGCACGATGATAAAGAGAGTTTCATCGTGGGCTTCGTCTCCAACCTCCTTACTTTTAGGATGTTGGGTATCGAGGAGTTTCTCCAGTTGAAGGTAATCACCGTAATATGTTCCTTCTACATCTTGTCCCACTTTGGTCTCCTTTAAACTTTTCCGGACATTCCGGATTTTATTGCGATAGGCCGAGTTGATGTGTATAAACCAACAAAGTTAAATCCTATGACACGCGCTAGAACTTATAGTTTACTTACCATTGTGTTTTCGTTTGGGCTATTGCTCTTAGGGGCAATGGTGCACTATTCGAGTAACTCCATCACGTGCACTTCCTGGCCTCTATGCTACGGAATGGGCACACCTTTGACTCTAGGCCTAAATCTTGGGCACCGAGTTCTCGGAATGATTGTTGGTTTACTGACATTATTCATGGTTTTTTATGTCAAAAAGTCTGAGGGAAGCGAGGTTCAATCTGGGCCAGAAAACCTGACGCTCTTGGCGTTCTTTGCGCTCTTTCTTGTGGGTCTTCAGGGGCTTCTTGGTGGTATCACTAGCTTCTACAGATTACCGACTATTGTGAACACATCTCACTTTGCTCTCTCTGTTTTCTTTTTAAGCACAGTAATTCTTCTCGATCATAAGATCCGTCTTAGGGAAGGGGGAGCCTCTATCAGGGTAAATCCTCAAACCTGGGGTGGCATGCACCTTTCGGATGGTTTGGGCCTTCTTGTTTTTTTGAGTTTCTCAACGATTTTACTAGGAGCTTTTGTTCGCCACTCTGGTGCTCTAAATGCTTGTGGTGTTGGTTGGTCTTCAATTCTGACCTGTCAGGCGCAAGGAGTGTCTTCTTTTTGGCCAGACGATAAAGCCGGCCAAATTCATATGTTCTATCGCTACTTTGCTTTTCTCACTTGGAGTTTTGGTGGCTTTTGGCTGTGGATAGTTTTTCGTCAGAGCCCCTCTCTGAGAAAACTTATAATCGGAACGGCCGTGGCACTCTCTGGTCATCAGGTCTTTGGTCTTTTGGCCGTAGGTTATAGCCTGCAACAACCTTGGACCCTCTTTCACTTTGGTTCTGGGGTTCTTTCGCTTGCTCTTTTTTGGAAGCTTAACTTAGAGATTAGATCGAAAGAAAAGGAACTGTTGGGTGATGCGCGTTATTCTTTTTGGAGTGATCTTCTTGAAATTACCAAGCCGCGCTTAGGCCTTTTGGTGATGTCGACTGTTTTTGTGGGTATGATGCTAGCGCCGCGTCAGTTGATGTTCTTTAAAGGCCTTATAGGTTTCTTCTTCACTTTTATTCTCGTTATGGGAGCAGCAGCTTTCAATTGCTGGATGGAAATAGATATCGACAAGTTGATGGATCGCACAAAGGACCGCCCTCTGCCAGCTGGTCGTATGAAGCCCGAAGTGGCGCTGGTCTTTAGTTCTGGTCTCATGATTGCGGCGATGCTTGGGCTTTATTTCTTTGTAAATGCAGCTACAGCGGTGCTTGGTTTAATTGCTGCTGTGCTCTACGTTTTTGCCTACACACCTTTAAAGCAAAAGAGTGTTCTTGCTCTTTATGTGGGGGCGATTCCCGGAGCGATTCCGCCACTAATGGGCTGGACCATTGTTATGGGTAAGATGACCACATTTTCTTGGGTTCTCTTTGCCATTCTCTTTGTGTGGCAGTTGCCACATTTTCTAGCGATCTCCATTTATCACGCCGAAGACTATGGCAAGGCCAAGATTAAAATTTACCCCAACTCCTTTGGTCTTAATTTAACGAAGTGGGGCATCTTTCTTTTAACGGGTCTTTTGGCCTACGCCTCTCTTTACGCTTGGTGGTACGACTTGGGCGTGACTGATTACTATGGTTATTTTGCGAGCTTCTTGAATGTTGTCTTTTTGCTGGTGTCTTTGAAAGTTCTCATAACACCTACTGTCAATAAAAATAACTTAAAGAAGTGGGCACGAATTTACTTTTTTGGTTCTATTTTTTATTTACCTTTGCTCCTTGGGTCAATGATCTACTTAAGTTGAGTTAGCGAAAAGGTGACCAATATAGTAAATCGTAGAAATTATTAGTATAATTCCATTCAAAATAGATATTAGAAAATAAAAGCACCTTGATAATTGGCTTCGCGCTAAAGGGATATGTGACATGAAAAACAAAGTTTTTACGGAACCAGTAATTAAAAATACTGAAAGCTTGGGGTTCTTTGAATCGTTTGCTCCCCCTGAAGACATCTCTGCAAACGGACATCTTATTGATTACCTTTTTAACTACACGACCTCATTAAACCTTTTCTTCTTCGTTTTGGTTTGTATTGGTCTCTTTGGTTTCTCATACCTCTATCATCAGAGTAGACATCCGAAGCCTTACTACACTTATGGAAATAAAAAGCCTCACATTCTTATCGCTACTATCATCGGTATCGCGGTCTTTGTTGGTATCGATATGAATATTACAAGAATGTCGAATAATGATTTCACTGGTGTTTTTATTAACTGGCCAGATGAAAGCAAGGAAGATGTTGTTCGTGTTCAGGTTCTTGGTCAGCAATGGGCATGGAACTTTCGTCAACCAGGCGCGGACGGTATCTTTAACACACAAGATGACATCGTTACTTTGAATGACCTGCGTGTTCCGGCCAATAAGAAAGTTGTTTTTCAAATTCTATCAAAAGATGTGATTCACTCACTTTATTTTCCAAATGCTCGTCGTAAGACAGATGCGATCCCAGGTCGTATTACAAGAATGTGGGTTGAATTCACCAAACCTGGAACATACGACATCGCTTGTGCGGAAATGTGTGGAACTTACCACTACCGTATGGCCGCAAAACTTACTGTTTACGAAGAAGAAGAATTTAATCACTACTTAGCTGAGGCTGCTCAAATCCATAGAGCGGTAAATGATCCAGAAGATGCAGATATCTACTGGGGCTGGAAGTGGACCTCCACCTCATCGGCTAAGAAAATTGGAATGAATAAGTAATTAATTAATTGAGGAGATATTGAGATGGCTTTTTACGAACAGCACATCCACCCCAAACCAAAAACTTTTCTATCAAAGTATATTTTTTCTTACGATCACAAGGTGATTGGTAAGCAATTTCTTTGGTACGGAATCTTTTTTCTATTTGTTGGTGGGTTAATGGCCCTTATGATTCGTTGGACTCTGGCTTACCCCGGACAACCTTTTCCAGTTATTGGAAAGTTCCTTTTTCCTGAAACTGGTGGTGCCGTTCCTCCTGATACTTATGCCATGCTTTTTACTATGCATGGAACAATCATGATCTTCTATGCGATTACGCCGATCCTGATTGGAGCCTTTGGTAACTTCTGTATCCCGCTCATGCTTGGTGCGAGAGATATGGCGTTTCCCTTGTTGAATATGCTCTCCTTTAACGTTGCTGTTATTTCTGGTGCCCTTCTCCTTGGGTCGCTTTTCACACCTCTTGGTGCTGCAGCAGGTGGTTGGACTTCTTATCCAACACTTTCAACACTGATTGGATCCCCTGGTGTTGGGCAAACTCTTTGGACTCTAGCGATCTTTGTTCTTGGGGTTTCTTCAACAATGGGTGCTGTGAACTACATCACAACCATCATTACCCTTAGAGCTCCCGGTATGGGCTATTTCGATATGCCGCTTACGATCTGGGGTCTTGGATTGACGGCCGTTCTAAACGCCATCTTCCTACCTGTTCTAGGTGCCGGTTGTTTACTTCTTATTTTTGATCGTGTTTTTGGAACAACCTTCTTCCTTGCTGGTGCCGCTGCAACGACTGGTACTGGTGACCCGGTTCTTTTCCAACACGTATTTTGGATCTTTGGTCACCCTGAAGTTTATATTCTTATTCTTCCTGCATGGGGGATTGTTTCTGACCTTCTTTCATTCTTCGCAAGAAAGCCGGCTTTTGGGGCCAAGGCAACTGCTCTTGCGATGACATCGATCACGATCCTTTCAACTCTAGTTTATGGTCACCACATGTTTACAACTCAGATGTCTCCACTTCTGACTCAAACATTTATGACCCTGACTATGACGATTTCAATTCCTTCGGCGATCTTCTTCACCAACTGGTTGGGAACGATCTGGAAAGGTTCAATCCGTTTTCACAGTCCAATGCTTTTCAGCCTTGGTGTGGTCTTCGTATTTGGTCTTGGTGGTCTAACAGGTCTTTACCTCGGTACCGTAACTACTGACCTTTATCTTCATGACACTTACTTTGTTGTTGGTCACTTCCACTACACTATGGCAGCTTCGGTTCTTCTTGGTGGATTTGCTGCAACTTACTTTTGGATGCCTAAGATGTTTGGAACTCTCATGAACGAGTTCTGGGCCAAGGTTCACTTCTGGATTACCATGATGGGTCTTAACGGCGTTTTCTTTGCGATGATGCTTGTTGGCTATGGTGGTATGCATAGAAGGATCTTTAATCCATTCATCTATGAATTTACTCAAAAGCTCATCCCTCTCAATACTTTCGCGACCTGGTCAGCGATCGTTATGGGCTTTGCTCAAATTATCTTTGTAATCAACTTTGTTCACGCTGTTTTCTTCAAGAAAGAGAAAGCTTCAGACAACCCTTGGGAAGTTGGGACTCTTGAATGGACCATTCCTTCACCAGCTCCTCACTACAACTTCAAGGAAATCCCTGTTGTGAAGTGTGGACCGCACGAGCTTGGTAACCCCAACCTTAGTGGTAGCAAAGACTTTCAGTATCAAACTGAAGAACTAGCTTAGGAACAAAATTAAATGGCTGTAGCTGTGGTAAATGACAAAAGTATAGAAAGAGACGTTCAAAGGAACGCTCAAAGAGAAAGAGCGACATCCTCCATTGCGATGGTGATGACGCTCGTTTCTTTTTCAATGCTTTTTGCCACCCTTATGCTTGGCTACATCGCCTATCGTTTTACTTCTGAAGTATGGCCTCCTCTTGGGATGCAACGTGCTTCATTAGGACTTCCTACAATTAGTACTGTGATTATCCTAATGAGCTCACTCTCTTATTTCCTATGCGAGGGGGGCTTTAGTAAGGGAGATCATAAGTCCTTTAAGACTTACTTTTGGATCACACTACTTCTTGGAATAGGGTTTATGGTGAGCCAGCTCTTTTTGTGGCGCGACCTTAAGCTTTCTGGAATTTATGTAGATACAACTGTTTTTGCTTCAATCATTTATGCCTTTACCTGGGTTCATGCAGCTCACGTTATTGGTGGTATTGTGGCGCTCCTTCTCCTTTTTCCGACCTTGCTTGGAAAGAGAGAGAAGTTAAAGTCTGAACTCTGGATTAAGAATGTTGGTCAGTTTTGGCACTTTTTAGGCATTGTTTGGGTCATTATTTATTTTGGTATTTTTGTTTTTTAAATATTTAAGGAATTGATCATGAGGTTTTTAACTCCCTTTGTAGCAATTTTATCGACTCTCTTTTTTGTAGGCTGCGAGCCCAACGATTTTAAAGAGGGTGTAGTAATGGCCGGTGGTCAGTATGTTTCTGCTCAAACCCTTAACAAAGGTAAGCAGATCTACGCTGAGTACTGTATGGCCTGTCATGGTGTAGACGGTGATGGGAAAGGTGTGGCAGCTAAAGGTCTTCAGCCACCTCCGCGTAACTTTAAACTTGGAATTATCAAGTTTGGTAATGTTGTAAGTGGTGAACTTCCTCATGATGATGCTATATACAAAGCTCTTAAGCACGGTCTAAACGGTTCAGCGATGCTTCCTTGGGATCTTAAAAAGGATCAAATGGTAGCTGTCTGGCAATATATCAAGACTTTTGCTCCTGACACTTGGATAGGTAAAGACAAAGAGCTTGGTGAAAAACTTAATGCAAAAGAATTTAAAGACCCTTTCACTCTAGCTCGTCGTGACCAGGCCATTGAACTTGGTAAAAAAGTTTATCATGTTGAAGCCAACTGTCAGTCTTGCCACCGTGGTTATGTCACTCTCGCTGAGTACGATGCTATGACAAAAGAGCTCACAGGGGACGGAATTGATGAGCTTGATGAAGACTTCTATCAGCTTAAAATTCAAGAGTCCGATCATGGTTATGCGGTTATCCCACCAGATTTTACTTGGCATGAGCTTCGTTCTGTAAGAGCTGGCGGTAAAGAAGAAATTGAAGATCTTTACTTGAGGCTTCTTGCCGGTGTTGGTGGTACTGCCATGCCAGCTTGGAAAGATACCCTTGAAGATCACAAGATTTGGGCCCTTGCTTATTATGTGAGCCATCTAAGAACTTTTAAAAACTCACCAAAGCGTAAAGAGTTTGTAACAAGACTTGCTGAAGGGAACTAGTGACCACTGATACGCTATCCTACGTTAGAGAAGAAAGCCTGGTAGAAAAGCTTGTGAGAAGCAAGCTTTTCTGGGTGTGTTTCTTTGTCCTAACTTTTAGCTATCCGATTTACCGTTCTTACAACAGGGTATTACCACCTGAGCTTCCTCGCCTAGGAAAGGTTCCTGAGTTCACTTTAACTAATGAATTTGGAAAGCCATTTGGTAGTAAAGATTTGCAAGGCCGCATTTATATGGCGTCCTTTATGTTCACTTCATGTCCGACAACATGTCCTGGTCTTATTGAAAGAATGAAGGTGGCGCAGAAAAGGCTTAAAGGCCTAGGGCAAAAAGCTGCACTTCTTTCAATTACTGTAGATCCCATAACAGATACGCCTGAAGTGCTTAATAAATATGCTCGTAAAAATAAGGCGAACCCCTATGTTTGGCATTTCTTAACTGGGACAAGGTCTGAGTTAAAAGATTTATTAGTTGATGGTTTTAAAGTCCCCATGGGTGATAAAGAACCTGTTGAAGGTGTTGTGGGATCTGAAACTGTAACATTGATGGATATTGCTCATACAGAAAAACTTGTCCTTGTTGATGAAGAGGGCATGATTAGAGGTTATTACTCCACTGATAAGATGGGGATGGATAAGCTCATGATTGATGTTGGATTATTAGTTAATAGACCAAATAAGAAAGAAACGATTTAAATATATTAGGATTAAAAAATAATTAGGAGTTAACCATGGGTGCAGACGCTCAAGTTTATCACAGCCATAAGAAGAAATATTTTATGATCTTCATTCTTCTTGGGGTACTAACCATTGCAGAACTTATTGCTGCAGAAGCTGGATGGTCCTACTTTTGGAAGGCCACGAGTTTATCTGTGCTAGCTCTTGGTAAGGCATTTGCTGTTGCTTATTGGTACATGCACTTAGATGAGGAGAAATCATGGCTTAAGTTTATTGCGGCCATTCCTATGAGTGCATTTGCTTACGCCGTTGTTGTTATTTTAGAATCTGTATCTAGGTAGGAGTTGATATGAACGAAACAGTAAAAACCTCTTCCATTGTTAATGAGAAAGTACAAACTCCACAAAATGATCAAACAATCGCACCAACTTGGTTTGTGATTGTTTTTCTTATTTTTGCACTGATTATTTTAAAGTCTTTTATCTACATTAAAGACGATAAGAGACACGGAAAGTAATTACTTCCTTTTAAAGACCATACTGATGATGACGTCATTTTGCTGAACCTTGCTGATGACGTCTAATCCCTCCACGACTTGCCCAAATACAGTGTACTTGCCATCTAAATGAGGAATCGTTGTTAAGGCGATATAGAACTGAGAGTCAGCACTATCCGGATCATTTGTTCTTGCCATCGCTACAGTGCCCTTAATGTGCTGGATATCATTGAACTCTGCTTTTAATTTCTTTCCACTGCCACTTGTTCCAGTTCCTGTTGGGTCACCTGCTTGAATAACAAAATTGGGAACCACTCGGTGAAACTTAATACCGTCATAAAAGCCCTGATTCACAAGTTCTATGATTCTTGTAACGGTATTAGGGGCTTTTTGCGGATAAAGCTTGAATTCAATATTTCCACGAACAGTTTTGATGATAATTGATTCTTGAGACAGGCCATTTTTATCGAGCTTTAGGTCCTCCGCCTTGATGGCGTCGGCCGAATTAGCGACCGGCTTTTCGACCTTTTTTTCCTCCTTAAAGCAGCCTGCAAAAAGAAGCATAAAAGAGGCTAAAACAGGCATAAGAAGGGCTTTGGCGCTAATGGATTTTGTCATGATAAAGTCTCTCACATTTCCCAAATATTTCAGGGAGTTAAATAAATTTTGCATGGCCTAAAGACCATAGGAATATTATCCAGAATTTTTTTCCAAAATCAAAAATTTAAAGTTGACAGCAATACGCAAAATAACTAAATTACCCCTCACCTCAGAAATTACTGATCCTCATTAATAGTGGGGGTGTAGCTCAGTTGGGAGAGCGTCTGATTTGCATTCAGAAGGTCGCTGGTTCGATCCCAGTCATCTCCACCACTACTAATGGCTGGCGTTTAAAACCTGGCTGGATATTTTTGAGCGTGAATCTAGAGCGAAAGCAATAGATTGAGATCTTTGACATTCGAATAAGATGAAAGATTTTGTCGCTTCGGCGGCGAAACAAGACGAGAAAGATAATCGGGCGTTTTAGACAGACGATAATCTGACGTAACTAAATCCTCCTTAGTAGAAGCGAAAG
>JAUIBX010000192.1 GCA_030427595.1 Bacteriovoracia bacterium
TAAAGAAGAAGACAACTCCTCTAAGTTTATTTTGGTAGAAAAGGAATAACCATGCAGCCCTCTTGCCACTATCTCTATGTCAAGCAAAGTGACCTCTATCCAGCAGGCCATTTTAAAAGCGGTCTACTCTTGGCCGCTCTTATTCTTATGCTCGTCTATTTCTTGCCATTCAATTGGCAAGACCCCATATGGTTGCTCTATATTGAAGTCAGTGCTTTCTTTATTGGCTATATCGCTGCCTACAATAGGAAGGTAAAGCGTTTCTTTACTTTCAAAGGAGAAATGCGCGAAGAGGTTCATCAAAAGGCGCTAGAAGCGGTAAAAGAGTACGGTCTCGATCAGAAAGGGAGCTATGTCTTTATTTTCGCCTCCCAAATGGAAAGATGTCTCACTTGTCTCTTTTCAAGTGATATCGAGAAAAGACTTGAGGAAGAAGGATACCTTCGGACCATTCAAAAACTCTTAAAAGAGCAGAAACAGGCCTTAAAGGGTGGCAATATAAAAGAAACTCTTGAACAAACCTCTGAAAGGATTGCTCAGCTTTTCATAAGCACATCAGTAGATACTACAGTAGATACTTCAACAGATACCTCCACTGCACAAGTAACTTCTCGTGATGACAACGTTGGAATTAAAACTTTAGGTCAGGAAACTGCGCCTGAAAAACCAGTGCACGTGGAAGAGAAGCTGCCAGAGACGAAAGTGGACGATAAAACTGATTCGCAAGAGTCGAATCAAACGAACGCGGAGTAATCGCATCTGGTTCGTCTGAGCTGTAGAACTGTGTGTCTCTTGGCATTCCCTCTACTTTACGCGACCTTACTTCAATCCAATCAGGCCCCGAACAGAAGACGCAACTTGAGCTGTACTTTTTGCGTGAAAGCTCACGCTTGTACACCGCCATGCTTTCAATGATGTAGTTGATGGGAGGATAAAAGAAGACGGCCTTTTCTCCACCATTAAACTTTTCCCAAGTCACCCTAATATCACTTAATCCTTGGCACTCATAGGTGAGCTTTTGGCCTCGCATACGAAACTGAAAAGCACTGAGTTCAGAAAGGGGTGTCTTTCTTAGGTTCTCCCCTTCATGAATCACAATAAAGGTAAGATGAATCTGATCATCGCCTAAAATAAAAACCCTATTAGTAAGTTTAGTGTGATCCTCATTGAGCTTTGACAGCGCACACACGCGAAAGCGATCACCATAGACATCACAACCCAGACCGTTTTCATAAAAAGTTGTATTTTCTTTTAAACGATCAAAGTAGCTTTGAAGAGAAGTATGTAAGTTAAAGAGGATATTAGCGCCAGTAGGAAACCGCTCAAGCCCAAAGCCCTGAGCACTTACCGAGGGTAAACAAAGGCCTAAGAAAATCCCAACTAACACCAGCTTCATCACTTACTCCGCAGGCCTACGATCAGTAATAAAACCACTCTCCACAGACTCTATAAGTTTTCTCAAGTACACCTCGACCAGGTTGATATTGGTGTTATTGAGGATACGGTTGAGGGCAAGCCTTAACTCATTAATCAGTCTTTGAGATTGGCCACCTGTGCTTACAAATTCAGTGGGAGGAAACCAATAGAGGTGAAAATTGACGAGCTTCTTAACATTCTCCATCCCTTGGCGAATGGCCCAAAAACTAAAGTATTGGATAAAGGTATTTTGGGCGAGCTGAGCATCAAAGGAGCTCAGATAAATGGGAGAGTCTGGCCTCTCCTTCTTTACAAGAACCTTAAATGTAAATTGATTATGTTCAGAACTAAAGGCCTGCTTAAAATAAGGTGGGTATTGATAGGAAACATCAAACCCCTTAAAGGTATAAGTCACTCGAAGCTCTTGAGAGGTCTTTGTGTAGCGAACCACCATGAACTCTTGGCCTCTAATCGAAAAGGAGTAGAGAGAATTCACCTTGGAAGCATCCAACCAACGGGCAGAGAGAGAAAAGAGCTCCTCCCCGGTCTTATTTTCCAAAGTATAGTGATAGCGAGAAATTGATTTTTGTAACTCAAAGTTAAGTTCTGCACGCGAAAACTCAGAAAACTTCAAAGGGGTTGCACTCTTATCAAAGCGAAGAAATTTTTCCACTAAGGTAATGTCATTGCCACAGCCAGCGTATCTTAGAAGATCTAAGGCCTCCTCACCGTTCTTTCTAAAGAAGTATTCAATTCGCGTCAAAACAGCACCTGGTTCCCAATCGCGAAAGAGGCAGTTTACCTTTTCGTGTGAGGTGTATTCGACAAGATTGGGCGAACTCTGGGCCCGGTAATTCTTTTTGAGATCCTCAACCTTTGTTTTAAGGGGACTTCTGAACTCGCGCACCAAATCGTTAATGCTATAGAGCGCTTGAGGTGGACGCAAATCACTGGCCATTACCTCAAAGGAAAGGGCGCTCACAAAGAGAAGGAGCGCCAAAGAATTTAGTTTTTTATTCAAAGAAAACATTTCGGTCTGGGTCGTAGTAGAGAGTTTTCTTTACGCGGTCACGAGAGTTGTGGACCTTAAGTTCGATCTTGAGTTTGACTTTAGCACGATCTTGATAGCGGCCAGAGAGTGCATCAAACTTAAAACCTGACAGCATAAGGTTTTCAATGGAGCGCATCTTCTTCATGCGGAGACCGCCGCCTTTCACCTCTACCTCAATGGTTTTCTTGATATTGTTCTTGGCCGCTAGTTTTTCATCGAGCTTAAAACCGAGAACGCTATCACCATTACTTAGTCGGTAAGCATAAGGCTTCATGCTTGAAAGTACACTTTCAATAGAAGCCGTTGATTGAGGCAAACGCTCCACCATAGACTCAGGAAACTTTCTAAAAAGACTCAAGCGGCTAAAGCGGCTCATTTCGTCTCTATAATTATCAAAGGTCATGGTCTTTGCACGGGTAACAACCATCAGCTTATTAAAGACTTTTGTGCGCTCCCTACCAAAGGAGAATAACCCCCAAGAATTATCACGAGTAACCACCGAGGTATTGGAACTGACAACCATAGTAGCAATGCCCTCATAGAGATAAAGAGCAGGGTTACTGACTTTTAAGATGGTGACACGATCGTCTTTGCCATCTTCAGTGCCAGGGTTAAGAACACCATAATTAAAAGAGTAATCTTTTATCAGAACAAGGTTGGAATCACCCCTATTGATACTGACAGTTCCACCCAAAGTAAGACCGGCCTTTTCATCTTTAACCACACCAGCTGTAGGACTAATGTAAATATTAGTGGTTCTCTCGTAGCCGATATTGGAAAGGTTGGGGATAAGCTGAACAACTTTAGTCACACGCGAGGTTTCTTTGCGGCCTACAGTTGTCCCAAGTACCGCAGAAAGAAGGCGGCTTGAAACAGTTAGTGATAAATCAAGAATGCCACCATCATTTAAGATATCCCAATCAGGAGCATCACCTGAGTCACTAGAGGCCGCCCCAATGGATGCATCACTATGACTTAGGCCTTCATCAGAACGTGAGTAGATTTCAGTAGTCAGTTGAACAAGATGACTAGGAACACCCGCCTCAAGAACATCGAGAAGAGGAAGGAGTCCTTCAAAACGATTTCTTAACTCCTCATCATAGAACCAAAAGCTTAAAACACTGCGACTCTCCACTGTAATAAAACCCTCTGAAGGTAGGAGCACATCACCTGGCTTGAGAACTGCCTTTATACGAGAGGCCAAGGTCCTGGCCGATAAATTTTGAGAAATATAAGTACAGCGCATGAGCTGTTCCTGACACTCAAGTTTTCCTGGACTTCTTTGAAAGTCTTCTCCGGACGGTGCCATAGGTTGGGCCATCACAGCGCTGGCCATAAGAGTTAGAAATAAATTAATGATTCCTTTCATGGAAGTTCCCCCAATCCATTAAAATGAAAATTTTCCTTAAAAGAGCCTACTTTAGTCAGGCTTTAGTGACAATGACTCGACGCTATAGCTGGAGATTCACAAGTGTGTTTTCTAATTGAATTTCAGATACTTAAGCTAGCTATAAGTTTTCATAATGGAAAACATATCTAACTTTCATGGCATCCCGTTATAATCAAACTTAAATAGGTTCCCATTGAGGTTTTTATGGCCGAAAAAAAATATCAAAGTTTTGCTGAATTTTACCCATTCTATTTGAGTGAACATGCTCACCCCTTGAACCGCTTCCTTCATGTTCTTGGAACAGGTACATCTCTCCTATGGCTTGGGTATGGAGTCTATACCAAATGGCCGTGGGCCATCCTTATTGCCCTTGTTTGGGGTTATGCTTTTGCCTGGGTAGGTCACTTTATCATCGAAAAGAATAGACCAGCGACATTTACCTATCCACTCTATAGCTTCATGGGTGATTGGGTGATGTTCTTTGAGGTTTTGACCTTTAAGAGGGGTCTTTCTGATAAGTAGCGAGTTCCCACGCTAGAGTTTTTTCAGTGGCCGCAAAAGTTTTTGAATCAATTTTCTTCCACTGAGTAAAATCCACTTCAGGAAAGAAGGCATCCGCTTCTCCATCAAAGTCTACGAAACTTAAAATGAGCTTATCAGCAACGGCCAAGGTCTGACGGTAGACTTCTCCACCACCCGCTACAAAGAGTTCACTCTCCCCCATTTCCTTGGCCTTAGAATAGGCTTCTTCAAGAGAGTGAACAGTATGACATTTTTCTTGGTGATAATCTTTATCGCGGGTAAGGATAAAGGTCTCCCTGCCGGGAAGAGGTCTACCAATAGACTCAAAAGTCTTACGCCCCATAAGGAGCGTATGTCCCATAGTGGTTTCTTTAAAATGCTTAAAGTCTTCTTTGATATGCCAAAGCATTTGATTGTCTTTACCAAGTTGGCGATTGCGACCAAGGGCCGCAATCAAAGAGATAATCAAACAGCTACCTCAGCTTTAATATGGGGATGAGCGACGTAATTTACCAATTCAAAATCCTCATATTTAAAATCCATAAGGTCTTTTACTTCAGGATTGAGCTTCATTTGAGGCAGAGGATGGGGCTTTCTCTTAATCTGAGTAGCGGCCTGCTCAAGATGATTTAGGTAGAGATGAGCATCACCCATGGTGTGCACAAACTTACCAGGCTTAAGACCACAAACTTGGGCCAACATAAGAGTGAGAAGAGAGTAAGAAGCAATATTGAAAGGCACCCCTAAGAAAATATCAGCAGAGCGCTGATAGAGCTGACAACTCAGTTTATTGTCATTAGACACATGAAATTGCATCAAGGTGTGACAAGGAGGCAGGGCCATATCTTTAATATCTGCTGGGTTCCAAGCCGAGACAATATGTCTTCTGCTGTGGGGATTCTTTTTGAGGTTTTCTACCAATTCACCAATCTGGTCAATGATCTGCTCTTTGGCCTCCCAACGGCGCCACTGTTTTCCATAGACAGGACCGAGATCACCATTTTCATCCGCCCATTCATCCCAGATACGCACACCATTATCTTTAAGATATTTGATATTTGTGTCACCTTTAAGGAACCATAGCAGTTCATGGATAATGGAGCGCACGTGAAGCTTCTTAGTTGTAACCAAAGGAAAGCCCTCTTCAAGATCGTAGTGGGCCTGGTAACCAAAAACTGACAGTGTTCCTACGCCAGTGCGATCTTTACGTTCTTCACCATTTTTAAGGACGTGTTTCATCAAATCTAGGTATTGCTTCATGCTGTCTCCCGCTTTTCAAACAAAATCGATTGAATCTGTGGCAATGTAATGTTTTGAAGTGTGTGTTGTGTGCTTAATATTCTACAAGAGGAAAGAAATTGTAAAAGGTCTTTTGGGTTAAATTTTCTTACGGCCTTGAACCCAATTTTTTAGCTTGAGAGTCAAACTCACCCTTTTGCCATTTCATTTCTTTAAGAAGACCTTCAAGCATAGGGAGAAGGCCTTTACGCAGTTTAACTCTATGCGTTTTAGAGCGCGCCTCTAAGGCCTCAAGAAATTTAATTGGCCAAGACTTCTGGTAAAAATTGATGATCCAACTGGGAATGGAGCCCCGCGGATCAATAAAGGCCGTTAACTCCACATAGGTTTTGTCGAGGTCTACGGGGCGAAATCCCATATTGGAATAGCCCACAAAGGCCTCGATAGTTTTCTTTGGTGCCGGTGCATTCCTGAAAGGCACAGTCTTACTGATGACAAAGAGAAGTTTCTTCTTCTTATCTAGGTAAAGCTCGTTGTGAAGAATGAGGCGTCGATCATAAATCGGCCAGGGCATATCCGTTAAGGAATAGGTAATCGCGGCACGTGGCCCTATATCTTCTAAGGTCGACTTCTTTATAAGATCAGGTGTCCACTCTTCAGAGCCATCAACTTGCCTTAGGGTCTCCATAATGACATCGATGGGAGCATTAAGTACCCCTTCAACTTTAATGGGAAGAATCTCTGTGCGGGCCCCCTCCCTTAAGTAGATGGTGTAGCCCTTGGTGACTTTGTCTTTGACCCAGCGACCTTGCTCCTTAGGAAGCGCCTGCAATATGGCAGGGCTTGAGGCCAGAAGAGACCATTGAAAAAGACAAAGGAGCAAAAGTGTTGATCCTAAGAATTTTCCTCTACCAGTACTTTGGCGTCTCAAAGAAAAGGAAGTCGTTTTAATCATGAGAGCATTATAATAGAATTCATAAATCACTGGTGAATTTTATTTTTATTAAAATTGGTACCGTCTTTAAGGATGAATGATGACCACACGCACAGTAAACGGTCTAGAGCAACTTTTAACTGACAAGAATTGGCAAGATCAATGTAAGGGAAACCTTGCTTATTTAGGACACTCTCCCGCTCTTACTCATGACTTCAAACTTGGTTTAAGTGAAGTCCTAAAGGTTTTCGGAAAAAGACTGATCAAGGCCTTTGGTCCTCAGCATGGATTTGTCACTGACGTCCAAGACAATATGATTGAAAGCTCATGCTTTCATCACCCTTACTTTGATCTCACCATTCATAGCCTCTATGGCGAAACACGAGTCCCCACTGATGAAATGCTCTCAGGCGTGAATACTCTTATTGTCGACCTCCAAGATGTCGGTACTCGCGTTTACACCTACATCACCACCCTTGGTCTCGTTATGGAAAGATGTGAAAAGCTTGGAATAAAAGTCCTCGTTCTTGATCGACCAAACCCTGTTGGTGGGGAAATGATTGAGGGACCTGTTCTTAAAAAAGAG
>JAUIBX010000193.1 GCA_030427595.1 Bacteriovoracia bacterium
CCTTTACGAATTTACTGGCATCGGCCACTAAGTAATGAGCAAAGACAAAGAGGCCAATCATGATAAAATGGCTAATAGGGTCAAACCTTTCAGAAATAAAGGTTATCCAACGAAGGAGTTCGTCCTTTCTTATTTCTTTGTAATCACTCATCCCCAAAGGGGTCTTATCTTCATCCACTCTTTTGCCTCTATATAAGTTGCTGTTGAGTCAGGTTCTCTCTCAAGATACCATATTCAACTTTTGAATGGTGTCTAGGATCCATAGGGATATCCTCTACGCAAATTAATTTATCAAAGAGAATTTTATTGAATTCAAGAAGCTCCTTTGCTTCCTTTTGGGCCGCCTCTTTATCTTTTAAGGCCTCTTCTTTGAGGCTGTATACAGCAATTGTTCTTTCACCTAGTTCTTTATCTGGTACCCCAAGATAGGCGGCTTTTTTGATGTAGTTGCTCTTTTTAAGAACAAACTCAGCTCTAACGGGGAATTGATAACTACCCGCTCTATTGATGGCATTATGAACCCTACCTACAAGCCATAGGTCTCCTAGGTCATCTACTCGGCCCAGGTCTCCTGTGCGATGCCAGGTCTTTCCTTGGTGGTCTTTAATTTTTGTCTTCTTTGTGGCCTCGGGATTATTGTAATACTTTTCGCAAACATGCTCTCCACTAACGATGATTTCACCCACTTCTCCATGGGGGACTTCAAAGCTCTTCCAATCCTCATCAGAGTTAATTTCAATGGGATCATGGTGAATTTTGATGTATTTAACTTCAAGGCCGGAGTCAAATTTTCCTACATTTACACCATTGGGAACATATCTTTCATCTCTGTTCTTATCTTTCTCTTCTTGAGCAAGCATTTCATTGGCCTCAATGTGGGCCATAGGTTCAACTTCTGTTGAGCCATAGAGTACGAGAACCTCCGCATTGGGAGCGACTTTCTTCATGGCCCTCACATCGTCATTACTAACAGGTGCGCCACCAGTGACCACTCTTTTAATCTGTTTCAAGGTGATATTTTCGCTTAAGCAATAATTATAAAGACTCCGTAAAAGAGAAGGGCTTAAGGTTGTGGCCGTTGTTTTTGTTTCCTCAAATTGCTTTAAGAGAATGATAGCGTCATCTTGGGAGGGACTACCCACATCAAAGGCCGGAATAACCGTCTTTACCCCAGCAGCTAGATTGTTGAGGCTAAAAATAGGAAAGGCCGGAAGGTCTGCATCACCTTCTTCATAAGGAAGATGACGGTTAAGGGCATAGTGTTGAGCGGCCAAGAAACGATGAGTTCTATCGGCACCTTTGGGAGTGCCAGAGGAGCCCGTTGTAAAGGTGATGAGGGCCGTGTGTTCCGATTCCACTGGTTCGGCCTCGGCGTAATCAGCTGTTAGCATCAACTCCTCTAGAGTTGTCGTGTAGGACTTCTCATGAGGGCCAGCAACTATTTTTGTCGGAATCTTTTGAATGCTCTCTACTTTCTCAAGATAATCAAAGGCCTTTTCAACTGAAATGATCGCCTTAGGCCCTACCACATCGACGGCAACGCCCATTTGATCTCTTCTTGCCCAGCTATCAAGGAAGACCGCTACAGCGCCAATCTTTTGTACAGCAAACATCGCTGCGTAAAGATAGAGGCTCATGGGGATGAAAATGATGACATTATCACCTTTTTTAAGACCTTTTTCTTTTAAGCCTGCTGCTATTCTTCCTACCACGAGATCGAGGTCTTCTACATTAATACTGTCGTGGGGAAGAGGAGAGTTTAAGCTTTTATCCCAATATTCAAAGCGATTGGGGTGTACCCAAGTGAGAATATCAAGCTCTTTATTTTTGTTAAGGTGGTGATAGAGAAAGGAGGCCACATTGTTGAGAGGGTGCTCTCCGTGATAATAACCAAAGGGTGTTTCCGGTTTTAGGTAATCGTATTTTTTTGCCTGGATTTCCTGTTTTGTGACGAGTTCAGGAGCTATGCTTTCTTTCTTTATTTCCTTTCTTAAGAATTCACCCATGGCCTTGGCCACTTCAATATAGTGAGTGTAGGGCAGGGCATGTCCACCATCTTGGAGGCGGGTGCATGTGATATGGGCCTTATTTAACTTGAGAAGAGGGGTGACCTGATCTTCATACTCGCCGGTCTGATCCTGATCCCCCCAAATAATTAGTATAGGGATCTGGTTTTCACCAAGAGTCTGGATAGCCGATAAGACTTCGGCCTTTCTGTCTTTTTTCTCCCATACCGCGGCCTTAAGAAGAATAGGGTTTTCCTTAAGCTTTTCACCATAGGTTTGGTAAATATCTGGTACGGGTAGGGGAGAAGAGCTGTCTTTTAAAAAAGTATCGATAATATCATTGGCCTTCTTCTTTAAAATGGCATCCCCTAGAACGGGAAGGCCAGTGATAAGTTTTTTGATAGGTGAAGAGGTACCGGCCATAGCATAGGGAGAAATTAAGACTACGGCCTTATAGTCTAAAGTCTTGGCCGCATCAATCAGGGCGTCTCCTGCACCATAAGAGTAGCCTACGGCCACGGGAAAGGCATTTGGCCTTCCTGTTAGTTTAGGACGTTCTTCTTTGTAACGAAGAAAGCCATGCCATGGGTATTGGCAAATTGCTCTTTTGAGCGGCTCAAAGTCATAGGGGGTTCCTGGTGAACCATGAAATGTAATAAATTCTGGTGACATCATAAAAAAAGCCCTCTCTCTTTAAAGCTTCTTATGGTTTTATTTGTTGGATTTTTTGTATAAATCTTCTTTTGGCTTTTGTTTTCTTTACCCTTTGGTAAATGTCCTAAAGAGGCACACTTATCAAAGAATTTTTTTAATGTTTCAACTTCTGGTAAAATTGTTTTCTTTAGGTAATTTTTATAATTTTTCTCCGTTCCGGGATCGACTTCAACGACTTTGAAAATTTCCCCAGCATCGACTTTCTTTTCCATTTTGTGGAGGCTAAAGCCTGCAGGTCTGCCTTCGTAGAGCGCGTACAGATCACAAAAGGTACCACGGTATTTGGGAAGAAGGCCGTGATGAATGTTTACACAGCCCAGACGGGCCGCCTTGAGGGCCTTTTCTTTGTAAATGCATCGGGTGCGCAGATTGAGGATAAGGTCTGGCCCTATCCCTCCAATCCATTTAAGGGTGTCTTCGTCATTCATGCTCTTTGCTTTTAGGTGGGCGACACCGTAGTCGCGACAAAGGTTCTCTCTGTAGTGAAAAGGTGTTTTTAGGATATTTTCCACCAGAGTTTTAGTGAGATCTCTAACACCAATAAGGGGCAGACCAACCAAAGTTTTGGCAAGATTGAGATTGATGGTTTTGATGGAAATGACTCCAGCAACCTTCCACGCCCCATTGGAATTCTCTCCCGCTTTAAAAAGCTCCTCAAGGAGATCCAGATAGTTCCCTGGTATATAAGTCGTCTCGCTGGTGACGAATAGTATTTTCAACATTTTACCTTAGTTTTTTTTCCTTATTTTAGGTCACAAGGTGCCAGCAAACCAACGCCATAAGTATTTTTTACCTTATGCGTTAAAAAAGTAACTCTTAGGCCATAAAATTCCAATACCCCCAAAAACCTAAAAGAATGAAAAGACGTGTAGTCGAGGAAAGAATTTTAATGCAAGAAATTAGCATCTATCTCAATGAGCGTGCTGGGCACGCGACCGAAAAGTGTTGGGAGAAAGAAATTCGAAAAAGGCTCTTTCGAAGTGAGCTCAATTTCAGAAGACCTAATAACTTAGGTGAGCTTAATCTTAAACTAGAAGAAGATATTAGGCGAAAAGTCGACACTATCATTTCTGTTGGTGGTGATGGAACTATGCATACGCTCATTCAAAAACTAGCTGGTCAAGACATCGGTCTACTTGTCATTCCAGGAGGAACCGCTAATGATCTCGCCAATGAGCTAGGTACTATTACTAAGCTTGAAAAGGTTATGTCGTGGGTGCGTGAAAGGGAGCTTAAGAAAATAGATTTGGTGGCGATTAATGGCCACCTGATGGCCACAAATGGTGGGCTAGGTCTAGGTGGAGAGGTTGCAGGACGAATCAATCGTTTGCGCTCTCAAATTCCACTTTTTAGAAATTTAATAAAGGTTACGGGAAAGAGAATATATCCTTTCTTTGCTGCAACTGAGATTCTTGATCCTAAGCTGCCCTACTACAAGCTCAAACTAAAGTGTAATGAATTTGAAGGGGTTGTTGAGTCTCCAGGCCTTCTCGTAAATAATCAGCCTCAACTGGGTGGTAGTTTTACAGTTGCCCCTCACACGGCCAATGATGACGGAAAGTTTAATGTCACAGTTTTTACTCAGAAAAATAGAGGCCGCTTAGTTCAGTGCTTATGGAATATGGGCCAAGGTCAAGATCCTGCTGATAACTCTGGGGTCATTACTTTTGAAACTGACTCCCTTGAAGTTCAACTCCTTGAAGATAATGGTCTTGAATTCTTTGGCGATGGAGAGGTTCTTGAAAAGGGAAGGAAGTGGCAAATCGATCTTCTGCCAAAATCTTTGCTTGTATATGCTCAAGGAGAAAGAGACATTGTAGATAGTGTTAATGAGGTCACTTTATCATGACCACCTTGGTGACAGGAGTATCAGGCTTCTTAGGTCAAGAAATTTTAAAAACGATTATAGAACGAAAGAATGAAAGCTTTATTCTGTTATTAAGAGAAAAGTCTTTTCATCAGTTTAAATCCACTCTAAAAGACCATTCTCATATCAGGCTTGTTAAAGGTCATCTTCAGCACCCAGATCTCTTTGTGGATACGCGAGAACTAGAAAGGGCAAAAAACGAGGTGACTAAAGTTATTCACTTGGCAGCGCTCTACGATTTAAAGGCCGCAAAAGAGCGTCTTTATAAGACCAATGTGATCGGGACCCAAAATATTCTCTTCTTTTGTGAAGAGGCGAAGAATTTAAAACAAATTGTCTATGCTTCTACCATCGCTGTTGCTGGCAATGTTGAAGGCCCCTATAGTGTCAATGACTATGACCTAGGTCAGGACCATCCTAATGCTTATGCGAGAACAAAGTTTGAAGCTGAAGGTTTAGTGCGCCACTTTTCCCAAAGGCATGCCGATGTAAAGGTGGATATCATAAGACTTGGTGTTATTGTAGGTCACTCTCAAACAGGAGAGTTCCTTAAAGAAGATGGACCCTATTATTTCTTTAAGAATATTGGTCGGGTTCTTAATCATGTTCCGGTCCTTACAAAATTATCTTTTGTTCCTTTTCCTATAAATGGAGATGCGGTATTCCCTTTGGTTCCCGTAGACTGTGCTGCGGCCATTTTTTGGAAGAATTATGATCAAGAAGGTCAGGGTCTAAATTGTTGTTACGCCATTTCTAAAGAGGCACCAACTCTTAAAGGTTTTCTCGAAGACTTTCTTAGTCACATCCAAATGCCGATGAAGGTTGTGCCGTTACCTGGGGGGAATTTATCTCAACGTTTTCTTAAAAAAGGGTTACAAGCGATTCAAGTGCCAGAGGCGCTAAGCGATTATCTCTACCTTAAGACAAAGTTTATTGAAGATGAACCTACTGGAAGCTCGAAGCTTAGAGGAGGTGAGATTTGCTCTTACCCTAGTTATAAAGAAGCTTTTTTTGCAAAAGTTCAAAGAACCTATCTTCCCAATATTAAATCCTCAGGGAATCAATGTGAGGGGCGATTATGAAGCATGTTATTTCTTTGAGCTATTCAAGTTATGGTGAAAGTGGTGATAGAAAAGTCCATTTTCTCGGGCATGAAATCCGCATCACTCAATTTAACCTCAACTTTGACTTTGATCTAGCTTGTGAAATCATTCGTCAATATGATGGGGTCGTGGATGCTTTTGCTCTTAGTGGGGTTCCTCCGGCGATTCCCTATAAAGGCGGTGGTGGCTTTATTCACCCCCAGGTGAGCCTTTTAAAGTCGATGGCCAAGGAATCACCTGTACTCTATGGATCATTTCTTAAAAGAACTTATCTTCCATGGGCACTTAAGAAATTTCATTTAAAAAATCAAAAATTCTTTGCCAATAAGAAAGTTAGTATCTATTCAGGCGCCTTTCACTATCCTCTGATTGAGGAACTTGAGTCTTTTGGTGGCCGTCTCTTTCTTGGGGATCCTTATTTCTTTACTGGCATGCCTGTTATTCTTAGGTCAAAAAAGAAACTCGATAGCTTTATTGGTCTCATGGGCCCTGTTTTTAAAAAGATGAAGATTAAAAAGTCCAATCTGAGCTCCTTTCAAAAACTTACTATTGGGACTGAGCGAGTTAAGGAATTTTTTAAGAGCGATATTTTTGTAGGCAATGAAAGTACCTTTTCTCTTTTGGATATGAAGCACCTTAAGGGAAAAACATTGTTGGTTGATTTTCTAAGTCCAGACCTTCTTGAAAGTTGTAAGAGGTTTGGCATTAAAGACGTTATTGTTTCGATGCCTAAGGTTCTTGATTTAAAAAAGGCCAATTACTCTATTCTTGAAGCGTGCCTTCAGGTATCTCTTGACCAGGGGAATGTTCTGGATCAAGAAACCATCATTGATTGGATTGAAAGAACGGGACTTGAGTGTGAGTATCAAAACTTTAAAGAAAACGAGGAGGAGAAGGCCTCTAAGTTCGCCTTTATTATTCATCCCCTTGGGACAAAGCACCTCTTCAATCACCGCCTTTTAAGACCCATTAAAAAGCATAGTAGGCCATTAGAGCCAATAGCTGAGGAGTTACTTAGCTTTCTTCCTGGCCTTTATTACGGAAAGATTAAAGGAATTATTTCAGAAAAAAATGGTAAAGAAGTGGAGGGGCTTATTTACACCGTCCCAGATACACCAAGGAAACTTTTAGAGAAAGATGCCAATACCATTTATAAGAAACTTATTAACTTAAGTGAGGAGGCCGAAGACCATGGAGCCTCCATTATAGGCCTTGGTGCCTATACTAAGATTGTCGGCGATGCTGGCGTGACCGTTGCTAATCATAGCCCTATCCCCGTCACCACGGGTAATAGTCTCAGTGCTTGTGCTACTTTATGGGCGGCCAAGTTTGCTTTAGAAAAAATGAATCTGGTGGAGAAGGTCAAAAAGGGCTCTGACGAGAGGTATGATGGTAGGGTAATGGTAGTTGGCGCCACAGGATCTATTGGT
>JAUIBX010000194.1 GCA_030427595.1 Bacteriovoracia bacterium
CTTCAGTGTCATTGATAAGGTGATCAGCACCTTCAAGACCTATAAAACTTTTGGGGTGTTTCAAGGCCTGATAAATGTGGGCGGCATGATCGATACTTACAGTATTATCCGTTGGGGAGTGCATGATAAGGAAGGCCTTTCGAGAGCTTTTGAGTCCTTCAAGGATGTCATGGTCTTTAAGGTCTTCTACAAATTGCTTTTTGATTACAAAATTTCGTCCGCCCAAGTTAACTTCTGCCTGACCCTCTTCAAGGATCTCACTTTGCTCTTCACAGAAGAGGTGATTGACATGAGAGGCGTCACTTGGGGCGCCAATTGTGACAACGCATTCAACTTCACTCAACTCGGGACAGACCTTTAAGACCGCCGCGCCTCCAAGACTATGACCAATAAGAAGCTTGGGCGCTTCATACTCTTTTGTAACGGCAGCGTAGGCGGCCAATACGTCTTCTGTGTTTGAAGAGAAGTTGGTATTGGCAAAGTCCCCCTCAGAACTTCCAAGACCAGTAAAGTCAAAACGAAGGACAGCAATGCCATGTTCGGTGAGGTAACGAGAAATCTTTGATGCAGCCAAAGTATTTTTGGAACAGGTGAAGCAATGGGCAAAGAGCGCAAAAGCGCGCGGTTTTTCTTTTGGTAGCTCTAGACGCCCTGAGAGGGTGTGACCTTCATTATTTTCAAAATCAAATTTAGTGGTGAGCATACCTCAAGTCCTTTTAAAAAGAGTTGAGGTTCATTGTGGCCGTTTATGAAATACTGGGCAAGTTAGCCATTGCCGTTTTTTGCTTCATCTGCATTGCGCTTTTTCATTTCTTCATAAACTTTCTTATTTTTCGGACTTAAAGCGTCATTAAGAATGGGGGTAAATTCTTTTTTTCTCTCTTTCAAGACCGGATTAAGAAGCTCAACAAGGAATGAATTTTGGTTTACATCCAGGAGAGAATTAAAAACTCGGGCAAGCTCTTTGGCCAGCTCTGGTGACCAGTCCTTAGCAAGCTCCTTTCCTGTGTTTGTCATGAGGAAGAAGAGCTTGTTATTTCCGCGACCTTGCACCTTTTCAATGGCCTGAAGTTGCTTTTTGTAATCCTTAGCAAGGTTGGTTGCATTGGCCTGCCACCCGACAAGAACGAAGAGAGTTAAAATAAGTGCTTTCATCTTTCAGGCACCTCCTGAATACGAGAACGGTATTCAGATGGCATGTGAATATAAATGCCGATAGGTCTTCTTTGACCACCAAGACGTGTCGGTTCATCATTGATAAAGTCACTGACATATTGATTATCAGATACCTTGATCTCGATATGGCCAGGTCCTCCTCTGCGCACACCATCTACGGTGTAAGTTGGTCTACTCGTTACTTTTTCATAAACAATAACCGCACCTTCTGGGGCATTCTCTGGAGTGAGGTGCTGCATCTCAGGGTTATCAAGTAGATTTACAAATCCCTCTCGCCTAAGCCATGAACCTGATTCGACGGCATCAGCACCCCATGGGTATTCGTCAAAATTACCATAGCGGCCACCTCTCTCACTTGCAGGAGGAAACATGGCATACTTCACATAGCGAGCACAGTATTCAACTGAACGGTATCTATTTTTCGAACCACGACAGGAATCCATAATACAGCGGTCTGTATTATCTAAAATACGCTCATTAATATCTTGGGTTCTTTGGCTATTGCTATAGGCTTCTATCGCCTCTTCAAAAACTTTGCGGTTTTGCTCCCTCACCGCAATCTGTCTTCTTTCAAGATCCTCTGCATATTCAACAGCGCGGTCACCGAGTCCTTCTACAATTTGGTTGAGGTCTTCTTGGTTGAAAGGAGTTACCAAATCTGGCATATAGCTCAGGAGTTCTCTTTGGTCAGTACAAGTAACTGCGGCACTAGCACTACTGCTTAAGCTTTCTTTAAGTTCTTGGCAGTAAGGGAAGTCATCTTGATAGGCATCACAAAATCTTAAAGTTTCCGCGGCAATGGAGATGTAATTGGCAAGCCCCTCTGGGTTTGAGGCCAGATTTACGAGATGGTCTTGGAAATATTCTTGGTTTTGCTGATAGAGCTCAAGACATGCTTGAGTAGAATCTGTAGGGTCATTATCATCCGCAGTCGCACACATGCCCTTGCCGTCATCTCCAGGTCCAAAGACGACAGGATTACAACGTATCAAACGAGCGCCACTACAACTATAATTTCCAGAATAGGTGTCCCCAAAGTTTTGAATATCAGAATTATTTCTTACACTTCTATTCCATGGAGGTAGACACTCATTAGTTTCATTATGGATTGTCATCCAACCAGCATAATTACAGTAAATGGTGGAATCTTCTGTATTGATGGCATAAGCTTCAGAAATTAAGTTATCAAGAATGAGTTCAAAAATTTGTGGGTGGGTAGAAACAATTTTTACGTTGATGACCTTTTCAGAATATTTGGTATTTTTCGCTCTCTTTGCCAAAACTCGCATCAGGTTCAGATGAAAGCTTTTCCTTTGATGAGCCTCTAAGGTCAGGAAGTAACCTTCAACTTCTTTCTGGGTTAGTGATTGTGAATCCACCTTGGAAAATGAAGGCGTGGAGCAAAGAAATATCAGACCAATGGTCAGTAGGACTGGTTTGAGAAAAAAGGGTTTCATATGTAATTTATCGGACTGTTTTTGTTGGGAATTGAGCGAATTATTGATGTCTAACTTCATTCTAATTATGTGATTTCGATACCTTAATGGAGTTTGCCCAGATCCTTTCAAAGAGCTTAAAATAGAACTTCAGGAGTAAAATCATGGATGGTTTTGTGGAAAATAGCGCTAATAGCGTAGGTGAGCAGGAAGCTCATGATTCAAAGAGAAATGCAGGTCGCTATCGCCTCAACCATGAGGACAAGGCCAAACCCGTTCCCTTAAAACTCCATCAGCACTATATTGACCGCTTAGAACATCTGCCCGGAAAAAATACGGCAGAGACCATTCGAAATCTTATCGATAATTGTACAGAGTGGTCTGAAAGAGAGCGGCGTCAAGTTAAAGAGATCAAGCGCTTGATTGCGCCTCTTTATCGCCTTGCTAAAAATTTGGTGGATCCCGAGCTTAAGGCGAAACCCGCGCAATTTGAGTCTGAGTATAGGCGCTTTCTTTCAGGGATAAAGTCATTTGAAGCCCTTCTTGAAGTTCTGCATTTTGATATCTCTTCTTTAAAAAATCTCTTAAGTGAAAGAGATATGATTGAGCTTGAAATTATTTTTTCAGTACGCTCTTCCCTAAGAAATCATTAAATGACTCATTTTACTTTTTCTAAAGATCACTAAAGGCTAACTCTAATGAGACTAACTCTCGGAATTTTCTTTGTATTTATACTTAACTCACTTTTGGCCAAAGACTTAAACTCTACTGATTTGAAGTTAAAGCTAATCACTAAGGTCGAGGATGAAGTCATCTGGGGGCTGGCTTTTGCCAGTAAAGATGAATTGGTCTTTAGTACCAGAGAAGGGAAACTCTTTTTCTTTGATTCTAAAAAGAACCTGAATAAGGTTCTAAACCCTCCAGAGAAAGTAGAAGCGATCGGCCAAGGAGGCCTCCTAGATGTTCAACTTTATAAGATTAAGGGGGAAGAATTTCTCTATGTGACTTATGCTACTCAGGTTAAAGGAACGAGGACAACTGCGCTGGCCCGGGCGAAGTGGGAGGCTAGCAAAAAGTTAAATTGGCAGGCCCTCTTTCAGGCTAAAGTCATAAGCAACACGACTCGCCACTTTGGTAGTCGTATCGCCTTTGATGGCAAATATCTCTATATGAGTGTAGGAGATCGTGGCAAAAGAGAGTTCGCTCAAGATCTAAAAGTTCATAATGGCAAAATCTTAAGACTTCTCCCCGACGGTAAACCCGCTCCTGGAAATCCCTTCTCAGGAAAAGGCTTACCTGAAATTTGGAGCCTTGGTCATCGTAACCCTCAAGGTCTGAAGTGGGATGGTAAGAATCTCTACTCGTGTGAGTTTGGGCCACGAGGTGGGGATGAACTTAACCTTATTGAAGAAGGTAAGAATTATGGTTGGCCAGAGATAACCTATGGCAAAGAATACTATGGCCCAAGTATTGGTCCTACCCACAAGGAGGGGATGGAGCAACCCCTAGTTTATTGGGTTCCTAGTATTTCGCCTTCTGGGTTAGAGATTTACCAAGGAGATCGCTTAGCCAATTGGAAAGGTAGCTTCTTCCTTGCCAACTTAAGTTCTCGGCATTTGAGAAGAGTTGTGCTGAAAGATAATAAGGTGGTGGAGCAACAAAGTCTCCTCGCTGACTTAGAAGAAAGGATACGTCATGTGGTTCAAGGACCTGATGAATTCCTTTACTTCACAACAGATAGTGGCAAAATTTATAGAATAGAAGGAATAAAGAAGTAGGGAGTTTCTATGGGTGGAGTATGGCGTAAGTGTGGTGTTTGTAAGAAAGATATTGGATTGGGGCGACCTTATCAGAAATGTAGCATTTCAAATTGTCGCAAGTCCGCCTTTTGTTCTGTTGATTGTTGGGCGGTTCATGATTAAGTCATGGGGCATAAAAGTGCCTATGCTGAAGAGGAGATGGCCCCAACCACATCTAACGAAGAGAAGCCGCGACGTCGTATAGTTGTGGGGAAATCGAGTTCCTCTTCTGGTTCAAATAGTGAAAGTAGTGATCTTCCGATGGATACTCTGATTGTGGTGAGTAAGCTTAAGGCCTACGTTAAGGCAAAGAGTGATTTCAATACCTCTGGGGATGTTGCCGATGAACTGTCAAAGTTTGTCCGTTTGATGGTGAATGAAGCGATTGAGGAGGCGCGAGCTGAAGGTAGAAAAACTTTAATGGCACGAGATTTTTCTAAGATTTCTTTTTAGAGTTGCAATCCTTGCACAGACCATAGAGCTCAAGTTTGTGTCCTTGAAGGTTAAAGCCGACAGTAGCCGCCATTTTAGTGAGCTGACTTTCAACGCTACAGTCATCTAAGCAGGTTATGCTCTTGCATTTTGTGCAGGTGATATGGTGATGATGATCATGGTGGCCGGTGTGCTGAACTTCATAGAATTGGAAGTCCCCAGCGCCAGGAATAAGGTTGATTAGACCTGATTCTTCAAGCTTTTTAAAATTCCTGTATAAAGAGGATTCATCAAATGCTTCAAAGGCCTTCTTTTCCTTAAAATCATTAATGGAGAGAGGCCTCTTTCTTTGAAGAAACTCTAGATAAATTGAAAGGCGAGCATCAGTACATCGAAGGCCTTTCTCTTTAAGCCTTTCTTTGGCAATATCCTGTAGGTCCATTGATATTTAATAACATGAATCCTATTTCCAGCAAATGGTTCAATTTCTTTATTTCTGAATTATAGTAAAGTGCCGAAATTACACTACTAATCATAGAATGTATTTCAACTTATTTGGCATCCTAAGCTTGAGAAAAACCGAGATTATCTTCTCTACTCAAGTTTCATTTTAACGAAAGAGGCTGCTTTGACTGCTTTCTTACGAGCAGATTTAGTACTCTTAGCACAGGCAAGAGCGACGCCCATCCTTCTGCCTTTATAGGCCTGCGGCTTACCAAAGATTCTTAGGTCGACGGCCTTGTCTTCTAGGGCCTTTTCAATACCTTTGTATCCCGTTGGGCACCCCTCTTTTTTGGCCAAGATGACTGCTGAAGCTCCTGGTCTTTCACATAGAATCTTTGAAAGAGGAAGACCAAGTATGGCCCGCAAATGCAGCTCAAACTCATTGAGGTTTTGGGTGATCATTGTCACCATGCCAGTATCATGGGGACGAGGAGAGAGCTCACTGAAAATAACTTCTTTCTTCGTCAAGAAGAACTCAACTCCAAAAAGACCGGCTCCCCCAAGGGCATCTGTTACTTTTCTCGCCATTTTTTGAGCACTTTTTAGGTGTTTTTCTGGTAGGTCAAAAGGTTGCCAAGACTCTCTATAATCGCCGTCTTCCTGGATATGTCCAATGGGAGGACAAAAGAGTGTTTTGCCTTTCAATTGTTTTACCGTAAGAAGAGTAATTTCGCCGTAGAAGTTGATAAATTCTTCTACGATGACCTTCACTCTATCCCCTCGGCCTTTCTTGGCATATTCCCATGCCTTTTCAAGTTGTTTTTTATTATCGACTTTACTTTGACCTTTTCCAGAAGAAGACATGACAGGTTTAATGACCACCGGAAACCCAATCTTCCTTGCAGCACTAACGAGCTCCTCAAGCGTTTCAGCATATTCATACTTCGCAGTTCTTAACTTGAGTTCATTGGCCGCTAGGTCACGGATAGCATCCCGATTCATGGTGAGATGAGTGGCATAGGCCGTCGGGACAACCTGAATCTTTTCTTTTTCAAATTCAGCGAGGGCATCGGTTGCAATGGCCTCAACCTCTGGTACGATAATGTCGGGTTTGAATTTTTTAACGACCTCTTTAAGGGCCGCCACGTCTTGCATATCAATGATGGCCTTTTCAGTGGCAACTTGCATGGCCGGAGCATGGTCGTAGCGGTCAACTGCGATACAGTGACAACCCAATCTTTGAGCAGAAATGACAAATTCTTTTCCCAGTTCACCTGAACCAAGAATCATTATTTTCTTCATAGGAGGACACCTTTTTTGCCCCTATAATTCCAAACTTTCATCACTTAAGGAAGGGGAATTTCTAGGGGTGACCGTGTTCTGAAGCTTGTCTCATTAACAGGGTCAATTACTCATCTAAAGAATGTCTAAAATGGTAAATTTATCCTTAACGTAAATGAATCTCATATATCTAAAGTGGCATTTTGAGGCTCCGATGAGGCTGGTAAGCGGATAAATCTAATCCTCAATAAGGACACTTTGGTTATGGAAGCACTCAAGACCGATCAGTACGTAGAAAATGATAGTCGAGATGAGCAATTAATAGCATTACATGAGAACTTTGCTGTTATTGAATTCGATCCTGATGGAAATATCCTCCATGCTAATGAAAACTTCCTAAAAGCATTAGGCTATGAGCTTAATGAAATCGTCGGTCAGCATCACCGAATGTTTTGTACCGATGAAACGAAGAATGACTCCTCATATATAAAGTTTTGGAGTGAGCTTGCTAATGGCAAGTCTCACGTCG
>JAUIBX010000195.1 GCA_030427595.1 Bacteriovoracia bacterium
TCTTCCTGCTTGGTCTTCTACAATAAGTCCAAGACCTTCCTCTCGTTGAAAGACTTGCACTTGAATTGCCTTTTCTGGATCTAAGGAGACTCCATCCTTTCTTGAAGAATCTGAGGTTCCCTCATCTTGGTGATAGAGCGCATTGCTCACGAGTTCACGACAAAGAATTCCCAGAGGAATTTTAGGGCTATTGAAATAACCTTCTTCAATGACCTCTTCGACGGCCGCCATCACTTCATTTTCAATTTGATCCGTAGATGAAATCATCAATTTCTTTTCAAAGAGGAGCTCACCTAAATCTTTTTGGAAGGTGATTGCGGGCTCCTCTTGGGCCAGCAGGTTTATATTAAATTCATCTACTCGGGTGAGCACACTTTGAAAGGGAAATTTCTCCAAAAGCTTACGATAAATTTCATCATTATCTGAAGATGAAATGAGTTGCCTCTTTTCCCTATTATAATCAAAGCGACTACTTTCAAATTCCGAAAGATCCCCCTGAAAGAAGCCCAGACTTAATAGGGTAATATCATCATCCCATTCATTTCGGTTACTAAAAGTTTCCATTTCACTTATTAAGTGACGTGGAAGGCCAGTCAAGGCCTGCACTCCTTGCCCTTGGTTAAGATAAGTGAGCATCTCTTTCATAAAGCGGCGCTGACCCCACGGTTTACCCTCATCATTGACTTGCTCCACAAGGCCATCTGAATAAACAAGAAGATAATCTCCTTCCTCTAACTGAAAGACTTTTTCTTGATATTGAGAATTAGACTTTTCACCTAGGCGTGGCCCTAATGCCTCCATCAAAGGAATGAGGTCGCCCTTATCTAGATTTTGCTCACCTTTAAGGGCCTTAGGTATAAAGAGGGGTGGGTTGTGAGAGGCATTGGCATAGGTGGCCGCCCCAGTCTTGGTGTCCACCACCATAGCAAAGGCGGTCATATGAATCTTTCCCCCCATGCGAGCGAGAGAGAAGTTCATCACTTCAAGGACTTCTTTGGCGCTAATCCCTTGTCTTAGGCCATTAATAAGTTCATATTCCAATTGATGAAGACAACCACTTGCAGTCGCTGTCATGAGGGCCGCGGGGACTCCATGCCCTGTGGCATCAGCGACGACTAAAACCAAGGACTCACCGTAAGAAAAGCTTCCCCACCAGTCTCCACTACATTCTGATGTTGGTCGATAGTAGCTGCTGAGCTTAACTTGATGAAAGGAAAGTTCTTCTTGAGGAATGAAGGACTCTTGCACTAGCTTGGCCACTTCGATTTCTTTTTCCATGCGGGTCTTGTCTTTCATTTCTTCTATGTAGCGGAGAATGTCCTCACCCATTTTTTTAAAGGTGCTAGCAAGGTTGCCGATCTCATCACGACTCCTTACGGGAAGGTCCCTTTGAAAGTCTCCTTGGGCAAAGGCCAAAGAGGCCTCATGAAGTCGGGCCAGGTTGGTGGTCATACTTCTTGACATCAAGATGCCCACAAAAACAGTGAGGGCCAAAATGAAGAGACCAAAATAGAAACTTTGTTCTCTTAAAAAGGAGCTGGCCTTAAAGATGACACCCTCTTGAATAACGCTTAGACCGTAGATCCCCTCAGTGATGGGAGAAACACCGACTAAAAAGCCAAGACTACTTAAGCTCTTCACTTGAGCGGTGGTGCCGTTGTGTTGGGCCATGAAACTCTGAAGTCCCGACTTTAAAGAAGGACTATGATTGGCCTTTGTTTCAAGAAGCTCTCCTTGCCACCATATAAAGTGGGAATAACTGCCCTTATCAGAGATTTCTTTGAGAGGCTCCTCAAGATGATAGAACGCCAACATTTTTTGATCGCCCTGACGCCAAGAAATCTGCCATAGCGGTCTGCTATTTTGTTGGCCTTGGAGCTCTTCTTTCATGAGGTCTTTAAAAAGCCCTTGATTCATGCCCTCTTTAACTTGAGCCTCTTCCATCTCTTTGAGAAAGATTCCTTTTTCATATGAGTGACTGCCTACATAGAGGTCATTTTCTAAGTAGAAAGTCATTGAAGGACTCTTGTCTGCACCGCTTTTTTCCCAAAAGGAGACCGCCACCAAAGAAGGGTTTTTTGAAAAAACTGCTTTCAAAACTCTTTCATCTAGCTTCCGTGCTTGAGAAAGATCGAGAAGAAGATCGAAGCTTTGGCGGTTTATTTTAGCAAAACTTTGAAAGCGCTCGGCAAAGGAAAGACTATTTTCAAGGGTCGTTTCATAAATTGTGGCCGACTTGTCTTCATTGAAGAGTTTAGAGGCAAAGTGCACTAAGAGAATAATCGTCACCACCAACAAGAAGGTATTCGTGCCAATGATTTTCCATTTTAATGGTAGGGATACACTTCCCATTAAGTTTCCTTATCTCTTTGAGGATCAGAAACCGACCACACGAGTCGGTTTTATAAGTGTCAAGAAAGCAAGTGCGATCTGACCTAAGTCCTTTATAATAAACATTATAACGACAAAAAAATAAAAGTGGTGATCCTTGCTTAGAAAGTCTGCCGATCAAATTCTTTTGGTACTCGCTGTGATCGTCATGATCGCAAGCCTCTATCAGCTCTACTTGAGACCCTATCGCAGTCAAAGCTTTGAAGAGCCTCAAATCCTGGCCAAAGTCCTTAACCCAACTAAGACAGTCAAATTTAAAGAGAACCAAAGTTTTGCCTGGAAAGATGTACGCCAAGGCCTAAAGGTTGGCGCAGGAGATCGGCTTTATACCCACAATGACTCCCAAGTCGATGTTGACTTTATTGAAGGGCCTCAACTCTCTTTAGCACCAAACACTCTGCTACAAATTCGTAAGATTACTGAGGGTCTTGGCCTTGACCTGGCCTCAGGCTCTTTCTCTACGACCTTTAATAAGGACACTGACTACATCACCCTTATGTTAGGCCAAAGAAAGTTTGTTCTCTCTGCCAAAGGGAAGAAGGCGAAAGTTAAAATTAAAAAATCAAAAAACCGCGCTGAAATTACAGTTGTCTCAGGCCAAGTCAAACTTAAAGAAGTTAAGGCGAAGTCCTTCTCCATAGGCCAAATCTTGCAGACCGGAACGACCACCACCAAAGAAGTCACTGTGGCCAATGCCCCAAGGAAAGACGAGGTCAGCTTGCCGCCTCCCATTCCCCTCACCGAAGAGGTTTACCAAGAGGGCCAAACAGTTCTGTACAGTGACAAAGGTGAAGTTCCAATTACATGGGAAGACCCCTTAGAAAAGACAGAGCTCCCCCAAAGGGATTCACAATTAAATCGCTATGAACTTGAGTGGTCTCAAGATGGCGTGACTTCTCGAAAAATTGTAACAGACTTACGTTTTCAATTGCCCTTAAAGGCAAGACAAGTTGGTCGCCATACGATTCGTTGGCGGGTGAGAACATTACAAGGGCCGAGAAATGGTGATCAGGAGCTTAAAAGCACGTGGAGTTCTTGGCAGGAAGTCAGTTATGAAAAAAGACCCACACTCGCTCAATTTCCTGAAAGTGGTAGTGAAGTCGTGCTTGAAAAGCCCAATCAAGAAGTCACCTTTACTTGGGCCCAAGCTCAAGAAGCTGAAGGAAGCACTTCGACTTATCTCTTTGAAGTTGGCCGAGATCCTCAATTTAAAAAAGATACTTTTAAAGAAGAGGTAAAGGACACCACTCTCAAAGTTCCTCTGGGAGCGGCCGGAAGTTACTTTTGGCGCGTGAAAATTATCGATGCTAAAGGAAATGTTAGTCTTGGTCGCCCAATTGAGATCAAAGTGCGTCCAGCACCACCACCCAAACCCATTAAGCTTAAAGAAAAACTTAAATTTAAATTGAAGCCTCAAACATGGATTAAGCAGCGTCTTAAAAGAAAACCTCTATGGCTCTCTTTTGGTCTAAGTCTTATATCGTCAGCGCTGGCAGCCCCTAAGAAGGAGCAGAGTATTACCTTAAACTGGCCAAAGGAACGACTGGCCAAAAGCTACGTCATCAAAATCTATAAGGCCAGAAATAGTGACAGTGCCTTTCTTGAAGAGGAAGTGTCCACCAATTCTTTTGAATGGAAGAACCCAACCCCCGGAGTTTTTTATTGGGAAGTTATCATTAGAGATTACTGGAATCGCCTGGGTGAACCTTCTAATCGGTCCATTGTAGAGATTGAAAAAGTTAAAGCAAAGAAGGCCAGGCCTAAGAAAATCGCGAAGAAGAAAATTAAACAAAAAGTTAAACCCAAAAATATACCTAAAACCATCAAGAAAAGAGTGGCAAAGAAAGCTGCACCCAAGAAGAGTGTTGTCTCAAAAAGACCAAGACTTAAGAAATTAAAAAAGAAGGTGTTGCCCAAATGGTCGTTCTTTCAAAGACTCACTCAAACTGGTCTTGAGTCTCAGGCGAGTACCTATAATATTGAAGCTTCGGGTATCGTGGTTCAATCACTTGGTTTAAGCCACAGGGGGGTTCTCCCCTGGGAGAATTATCAATATGAAGGTGGTGCTCTTTTAGGAAAGGGCAAGGCCTTTGAGCAGTTTGATTACTGGCAAGGCGAGGTCTATGGGCTTCTTTCTTACTCTCCTCAATCCCTCTCTCAATGGTCCCTTGCTTTTGGGCCAAAGGTCTTCTTTCAGACAGGCTTAACAGAATTAAATAATAGCAACAGGCAACTTGAAGCCAATCAGGAATTTAAGGCCTCAGCTCTTATTCAAATCAACAAGAGGGCAAATCTCTTTAACAATAACCTTGATATGAGGCTGGCCTATGGTCTAGGCCAAGCAAATGTCCTAAGTGGCGAACTCACAAGTTCAATAACCACGCTTTATAAGATGCCCCTCTCCTTTGGACTCACTTATGACTCCCTCAGTTTTGAGACAGAAGATAGTAATGGTCTTAGCTATGAAATGGACCGCTCAAGCTTTGGTCTTGTATGGCGTCTTTCGTGGCACTAAGAAGAGAGAAAGAAGAAACCCACCAAGCAGAGTCAATAGAGCAAGACCGTTTCCACCCCTCGGCCCATCATCAGAGAGTAAGACAACTGAACCACAGGCCAAATCTCCTTCATAGCGATTAAGACTGCTCACGCCACTTGTTGATGAAACAGCCGCCGTTACCGCAGAAGGAGTGATCGTTCCCGTGTTGGCAATCACCCCATCGTCATCTTCAAGGCGAATGCGACCAGCACCTCCAGCACCTCCTGCCGAACCATCATAATTAGCAACAGTGGCAAGAGGTGCTGTACCACCAGCTGCAGATAGAGTTCCTGCGACAATAATATTGCCTTCGCTTTGCAACCATATGGCCCCACCAGAGCCACCACCGCCATGGCCACCGTCGTTGAATGCTCCTGCATCTATTTCTGCAGACCCACCCTGACCTCCATTAGCGAGGATGGAGCCGTTAATTGTAATATCTCCACCCGCGACTATTTGAATGGCACCGCCGCCGCCGCCGCCGGCACCACCTAGAATCGGACTGGTTAAAAAAGTTTGACCATATCCACCGGCACCACCACCGGAGCCTCCAAGAAAACTAGTCGTCCAAGTGGATGTCTCACCGTAAGTACTTCCTAGACTTCCACCACTGCCACCACTACTCCCCGGTCCACCAGCTACACCAAGCCCACCATATGAACCACCAGCACCACTTCCGCCACCTTGACTAGCTCCCCCACGCAGACCACCGCCACCTGCGCCAGAACCACTGCCACTATTGTCTCCACTTGTATTTCCACAAGTAGATGAAGCGAAGTTACAGGTGCCCCCTTGAGACCCTCCAGGACCACCGTTGCCACCTGTTATAGGATCTCCTCCATTACCATTTTCACCATTGCCTCCACTTAAATTTAGGACTCCATTTATGGTCACGGGCCCTTGAACTTTGATGATGAGGGCACTGCCCCCTTGGGCCTGAAAGGTCGTGGAGCCTGCAGCAGAAATATTGAGACTCGAACAATTATAGGTGCGCTGGCCCGTAGTGAAAGTGGCCTCGGTACAAGCACCATCAGCACCCGTTCCCACATCAAGGGCGAGTATGTTTTGAAAAAGAAGAATAGAAAATAAGGCCAACCACTTCACCCTATAAGTGTAAGGAAAGCCAACTTATGTGAAAAGAATTAAGGGAGTTTGGTGATTTTAATCTGAGTATAAACCTCAGGTACTCCAAAGCCAGCGGCGAAGCCAAAGCCTACAGCTTCTTTAGTAGAGTAACAACGATGATGAATCTCAAAAACACTGGCACTATCAATAGTGATCACCCCTTGAATGAAGGAAGTTGAGTTACCACCATATCGAGGCTCAGAGCGACCATTACTGCCCACCAAAACAGTGGCGCCTGTTGAGGCGTTATGAATAAGGGCCTTGTGCCAATTATCAAGAAACGCGGGTACATAGGCTTCAATGGAATAGCGCCCTGGTTGCAGTGTGAACTGACCATTAGAAAGACTAATGTAATCACTACTTCCTTCAAGAGTATTGAGGTCTCTCTTTAACCAAGAACCAGCTGTACAGGTTCCCCCATGAGTCCCTGAAGGCTTTACGTCTTTTAAGAAAACAATTTCAGGACCACCACCAGAAGAACCATCAGGTAAAACGCCAGCAGGAAGTTTGCCCTCACTATCAAGCTGAGGGATCTGACCTGCCCCTGTTCCCACATTGACAGCAATGGTTCCGGTTGAACCAATTTTTCCACCCGCTTCGTTGCCTGGTTTAATGCCAACACCTGCGGTTAAGCTGACAGTAGCATCCTTTCCGTCTTCACCCTTTGGCCCTTGTTCACCTTGTGGTCCTTGAGGACCTGCGGGACCCTGAGGTCCGGCCACTCCTTGAGGTCCCTGGGGACCAGTTAAACCGACGGGCCCTTGCTCACCTTGGGGACCTTGAGCACCGGCAACACCCTGAGGTCCTTGCGGACCGACATCGCCTTTATCACCCTTATCACCTTTATCGCCTTTTTCTCCTTGAGGTCCTTGCTCACCTTGGGGACCTTGAGGACCAGCAACACCTTGTGGGCCTTGTTCACCTTGAGGACCTTGCGGTCCTTGAACCGCTGGCATTTCTGTTGGCGTCCAACTAGCGCCATCCCATACCAGGATGTCTCCTTCTGAAGAACCTTGGGGAAGACCATCACCAG
>JAUIBX010000196.1 GCA_030427595.1 Bacteriovoracia bacterium
CTCCAGAAACTTTCTTATCATTAAAGAGCGCACTGAAGGCACTCGTCTCTTTAGTAGCAAAAACTCGACCCTCTTGGCCATCGTCTCTGTAAACAAAATAGGCTGCAATCCCCTTTTCCTCGGCAAAGCTAAGACCCTTTTCTAGGCCCATCGCCATAAGAGCAGTCGCCAAGGCATCGGCCTTCATACAGGACTCTGGCGAGGCCACAGATACACTGGCAACCGTATGGGCCACCGGACGGCCTGTTTTACTGTCCAAGGTATGGGAGTACTTCTTGCCATTTTCCATAAAGAAGTTTCTGTAACTTCCTGACGTGGCGAGGCTCATATTCTTAAGTTCAAGGACTTTTTGATAGCTCTTACCTTGGGCGGAAGGATGGGGCGCCTCAATGGCAATACGCCATGAGGACTTATCTTCTTTTTGGCCTTTGGTTCTCACCTCTCCGCCAATCTCTACCATATAATGGTCAACCCCATGCTTTTCCAAAAGCTGTGCGACTTTGTCGACACCAAAGCCTTTAGCAAGGGCCGAAAGGTCAAGGTAAGCCCCAGGAACTTTCTTCTTAATTTCAAAAGTCTCCTCATTTAAGGAGATTTTTTCAAAACCAACCCTCATAAGAGAAGACTTTATTTCCTTCTCTTCAGGCACTTCTCTTTTTCCGCCAGGTCCAAAACCCCAAAGATTGACAAGAGGTCCGATGGTCGGATCAAATTTTCCGTCAGTCTGCTTGGCAAGTTCAAGGGCATAGTCTGCAACGAAGAAGAAGTCCTTACTTATTTTAAGCCAACCCAAACGATCCGTTTGATTGAAGTAGGAGATCTCACTTTCCTTGAGATAGGTACTCATCTGTTTGTTGACGCTCACCAATAGCTCATCGATTTGAGCCTTAGCATCTGTTGAGTCATCCAAATCTTTGGTGGAGTAGAACTTCACATTGTAAGTAGTGCCCATTGTTCGTCCCTGGAGATGGATAAGCTCCTTTGCGGGATTACAGGCAACTAAAAACAAAAGCCCCAGCAATGCTAGGGCCTTTGAGAAGTCATTTATTTTGTAACTGTGCACGTTTTTAACCACCAAAATCATCGAGCATAATATCTTCACGCTCAACACCAAGAGAGATAAGCATATCAATCACACACTTATTCATGATGGGAGGACCACAGAGGTAGTACTCACAATCTTCTGGGTTGGGGTGATCCTTAAGATACTCTTCGTAAAGAACGTTGTGAATGAAGCCAGTGTAACCATCCCAGTTATCTTCCGGAAGGGCATCTGAAAGAGCACAATGCCAAGTGAAGTTTTCATTTTCTGCTTGAATGGTATCAAAGTCTTCAACGTAGAACATTTCACGCTTAGAACGAGCACCATACCAGAATGTCACTTTACGATCTGTGTGAAGACGACGGAACTGATCAAAGATATGTGAGCGCATAGGCGCCATACCTGCACCACCACCAACAAAGATCATCTCTTTATCAGTCTCGCGGGCAAAGAACTCACCAAAAGGTCCAGAAATAGTTGTGGTGTCACCTGGCTTAAGGTTGAATATATAAGATGACATTTTCCCAGGAGGAACATTGGGAAGACGTGGAGGAGGTGAAGCAATTCTCACGTTAAGCATGATAATGCCCTTTTCCTCAGGATAGTTTGCCATTGAGTAAGCTCTAATCGTCGGCTCTTCTACATAAGACTTATATTGCCACAAATTAAACTTATCCCAGTCCTCACGGTATTCTTCTTGAACATCAAAGTCTTTGTAATCGATATTGAGTCCACCGGGACGTTCAATTTGAATAAAGCCACCAGCGCGAAAAGGAACTTCTTCACCGGGAGGAAGCTCAAGTACAAGTTCTTTAATGAAAGTGGCCACGTTATCATTGGACTTAACTTTACACTCCCACTTCTTAACACCGAAGACCTCTTCAGGTACCTCAACTTTCATGTCTTGCTTGACCGCAACCTGACAAGAAAGCCTATAACCTTCACGGGCCTCACGCTTAGTAATGTGGGACATTTCAGTTTGAAGGATTTCTCCCCCACCCTCGGTGACCTTAACGATACACTGACCACAGGTACCACCGCCACCACAGGCTGAACTCACAAAGAGTTTTTGGTCTGCAAGGATATTGAGGAGTTTGCCACCAGCTCCTACCTCAACTTCTTTTTCTCCGTTAATTGTGAGCTTAACGGGACCAGAGGCAACGAGCTTTGACTTGGCCAATAGAATAATGAGAACCAAGGCCAAGATGACCACGGTAAACATGCCTACACCTAATAAAATTTGACTCATAATTTAAACCCTATTCAGCTTAATTTTTTCTTCGTTTTAAAGTTGAATACCAGAGAATCCGAGGAAACCAATGGCCATCAAACCAACAGTAATAAAAGTAATACCAAGACCTCTCAAACCGGGAGGAACATCAGAGTACTTCATTTTCTCGCGAATACCGGCAAGTGCAGCAATGGCCAATGCCCAACCAAAGCCTGAACCAAGACCATAAGTAACGGATTCAGCAAAAGTATAATCCCTCTCCACCATAAAGAGTGTTCCCCCAAGGATCGCACAATTCACAGTAATAAGAGGAAGGAAAATCCCGAGAGCGTTGTAAAGAGATGGAACAAAACGATCGAGGGTCATCTCAAGGATCTGTACCATCGCCGCAATAACACCAATGTAAGAGATCAGACCCAGAAAGCTCAGGTCAACAGATGCAAGAGAAGGATGGAGCCAGGCCAGCGCCCCCTCTTTAAGAAGACCGTTGTAGATCAAGTTATTCACTGGAATTGTAATGGTTTGTACCACAATAACAGCAACACCAAGACCAAGGGCCGTATTGACCTTCTTAGAAACTGCTAAGAAAGTACACATCCCTAAGAAGAAACCTAAAGCTAGGTTTTCAATAAAGACAGCTTTGATAAATAGATTGAGGTGATGTTCCATGACTAATTATCCTTAATTTTCCATTTCAATTTGTTCAGTTTTAAAGGTTCTGATCGCCCAAATAATAAAGCCAATAATAAAGAAAGCTGAGGGCGATAAGAGGGCCATACCATTGGGCTGGTACCAGCCACCTTCACCGATGGTTTTGAAAATCGTCATGCCCATAAGCTTGCCACTACCAAAGAGTTCTCTGAAGAAAGCAACAACGATGAGAATAAAGGAATAGCCCAAACCGTTACCAATACCATCTAGGAAACTCATGAGAGGACCATTTTTCATGGCGTAGCCTTCAGCACGGCCCATAACAATACAGTTGGTAATAATAAGACCAACATAAACAGACATGGACTTTGAAACATCGTAAACGAAAGCCTTAAGAACCTGGTCCGTCAAAATAACCATAGAGGCGATAATCGTCATCTGAGCAATAATACGAATTGAAGAAGGAATTTGATTTCGAATAATGGAAACGAAGAATGAACTAAATCCCGTTACTAAGATCACCGCAATCGACATAACAAAAGCTGTTTCTAGCTTTGTGGTTACAGCAAGAGCAGAACAGATCCCAAGGATTTGTAGGGCAATTGGATTGTTATTAAATAAGGGATCAAAAAGGGTCTTTTTAACACTCATCTTTAAACTCCTCCCGCACGAAATTTCGCCAGGAATTTTCCATAACCATTGTTACTTACCCAGTAGTTCACGCTGGCCTCAACTCCATTTGAAGTCAGGGTCGCACCACTAAGGCCGTCAATCTTACTGACGGCACCTTCCATATTGGGATCTACAGAACCTTTGATCACATCAATAGTAGGTTTGTAGTCAGAGCTAAGAACCTTCTTACCTTCCCAAGAAGCTTGCCACTTCTTATTGTCGATTTCTCCACCAAGGCCTGGAGTTTCTCCGTGTTGGTAGAAACCAATTCCCTTAACTGTTTGAGTATCTGGGGCTAAGGAAAGGAAACCATACATCGTGGACCAAAGACCTTTACCGTGAAAAGGGAGGATGATTTGGCTTACACGCCTACCTTCTTTAATAAGGTAAACCGGACGAATTTTCGAACGAGTTTTGATACGAGCAATATCATTCTCGGCCTCAATACTGATCGCCATTTTAGGGTCTTTATCAGCTTTTTCGAGATCAAAAGTTGCAGGGTCCATATCGGTGATTTCTTCACCGGTAGAAAGGTCAATCAACTTGGCCTCTACTTTACTGTAGGCCTCTTTGATTTCAGATTCAGTCGCCTTGGGACTTTCGAGTAGACCAGCGGCAAGAAGAAGGTTCTTCTTCACATCGAGGCGCTTATTCTTAACTTGCGTGGGCTTTAGCTTAACCGCTGCCGTAGAAACAAGTACAGAACAGGCTACACATAAAAAAGCAGCAACAGTTAGCGTTTTAGCAGTACTATCATTAGACATTTCTCAGGGCCCTCCGCTTAATATTCGCGTTGACGACGAAGTAATCAATAAGTGGTGCAAAACAATTAGCAAAAAGAATCGCAAGCATAGTGCCGGCAGGATAGGCTGGGTTCACAACTCTAATGAGTGCCACCATAAAACCAATCAGAAGACCGTAGTACCACTTCCCTGTTTCAGTCATAGAAGCCGATACCGGATCAGTGGCCATAAAGACCGCGCCAAAGGCGAAGCCACCAACAACCACATGCCAAAAAGGAGGCATAGAGAACATATAGTTGGTTTCACTTCCCATCATAAAGAAGAGACCAGAAGTTACGATAAGACCAATAAAGCAAGCAAGGATGATTCTCCATGAACCAATACCTGTGGCGATGAGGTAAACCGCACCAAGAAGAACCGCGAGAGTTGAGGTTTCCCCCATACTTCCTGGAATCAGACCAACAAAGGCATCAAAGAAAGAGAAGCTAACTGATTCCATACCACCGTTGGTGGCCTGGCCAAGAATAGTTGCACCAGAGTAACCATCAACAGCTGTCCAAACCTTATCACCAGAAATTTGGGCAGGATAAGCAAAGAAGAGAAAAGCTCTTGCCGTAAGTGCTGGGTTTAAGAAGTTCTTCCCAGTGCCGCCAAAGATTTCCTTACCAACAACAACACCAAAGATGATTCCAACTGCGACCTGCCACAAAGGAATTGTTGGTGGAAGAGTTAATGGATAAAGCATCCCTGTTACGAGAAAGCCTTCATTGATTTCGTGCTTTCTCACAACGGCAAAGAGCACTTCACATAGACCACCAGCAATCTGGGTCACAAGAAAGACAGGAAAGAAATAAAGCGCGCCATGGATGACGTTAGAAATGATATTGCTAGGATCAGTGGCCAGCCCAAGAAGAGCGAGAATAGAACCACGCCACCCCTCAACGCTTGTTTGGCCCATTTCCGCAAGAATCTTGTTGGCCTGATAGCCTGTATTGAAAAGGGCCATCAAGATACAAGGAATCAAAGCAATAGTAACTGTTCCCATCAACCTTTTGAGGTCAATCGCATCTCTCACGTGAACACTACCCTGAGCCGTTTCTCCGGGAGTGTACACAAAGGTGTCGAGTGCCTCGTAAAGTGGGTAAAGTATTTCAAGCTTTCCCCCTTTAACAAAGTGGGGATGTTGTGAATCAAGAAAATCTCTTAAGACCTTCATTATCCTTCCTTCTCAATAATTGTTAATGTTTCTCTAAGCTCAGGCCCAAAGTCGTCCTTGCCAGGACTAGCAAAAGTACAAAGGGCTAAATCTTCTTCATCTAATTCTAAAGCACCTAGGGCCACGGCCAAATCAGTATCTTTAGTTTTAATCGCTTTAATCAGTTGTGTTGGCAAAATGTCTAAGGGCATCAAACTCTCGAAAACCCCAACAGGAACAATGGCACGTTTTGAACCATAGGTGTTGGTATGAAAATCAAAGACCTTATTCTTAAATTTGCCTGCATAAGTATTTTTTACTGAGTACTTGTCGTAGCCAGGGCCTTGCCAACCTAGGAACTCACGGGTGTTATTTTCTTCAATCACACTGACTTGAGTGTGGTAGCGACCAAGGTAGCAAAAAGTATCGTCGTATTTACGACCGTTAAGGATTGAACCAGAAATAATTCTTACCGGTCCCTCTTGAATTTCACCTGGGGTGATCTGACAAAGACATGCACCAAGGCGAGTTCTTAAAAGACGAGGATTCTTGGCCTTGGGACCAGCAAGACTTACAACTCTTTCAAGAAAGATTCTTCCCGTCGAAACTAATTTACCTAGGGCTACAACATCTTGAAGGTCGATATGCCAAACAGTCTTATTAAGACCTACAGGATCGAGGTGATGGATATGAGTTCCCACAAGACCAGCGGGGTGTGGACCATTGAACTCATGCACTTCAATATTTTCTGCATCAAAGCTTGGGGCTTTTGTACTTGGTTTCTTCGTCACAAAAACTTTTGGTGCAAGCTTAGAAAGAGTCTCTACACCAATTTTAAAATCAGCTTCATACTCTTCGAGGATAACTTCTTTGTCTGCGGCCAGTGGATTGGTGTCCATGAGGTTAACAAAAATGCTGCTTGGTTTTGAACCAAGCTGAGGAACTTTAGAAAAAGGACGTGTACGAAGAGCAGGCCATAAACCAGCTTCAACCATAAGATTTTGAACTTCTTCAGCGCTATACTCAGAAGGATCTTTATCAAGATAAGAGCTAAGTGACTTTTGCTCCTCTCCTTCAACAGAAATAACAACTGTTTGAAGAACACGGCGCTCTCCCCTATTAATGGCCTTCACAGTACCGTTAGCAGGTGAAGTGTAGATAACACCGGGAGTTTTTTTACACTCAAAAAGCTCGTCTCCAACCTTAACCTTGTCCCCTTCTTTAACGGCCATGGTTGGTTTCATGCCCGTGTAGTCAGGACCTGTAACGGCGACTTCAGTAACTGCGGGTGCATTGAAAATTTTTTGAGCTGGCAGTCCAGAGATGGGTAAATCGAGACCTTTTTTAATTTTGATCATAACAACACCTGATCCTCAGTTGGTGAAATTTCACGGCCACTCAAGGCCATTCAATTAATGTTTCCTTGTGCTTAGTAATTAAGTTTTCAGAGGACCTGAAAACGCGAGTAAA
>JAUIBX010000197.1 GCA_030427595.1 Bacteriovoracia bacterium
TCAACCAGTATTTGCAAACAGGTCAGTCTTTAAAGAGTGGTAGTAGTGCAAAGCCTACTCCTCAGTCGGCCAACCCTCAGCTGGCCACTCCTACTCCTACGCCTCAGGGCACTCCGACAAAGAAATCCCCTTAAAATTTTATCTGACGTTTACTTTTTCTGAAGCGGTTTCTCGACTAAGCGCCGACGTTTCGCTTTCCTTTGGTAGACTAAAGCGATTAGAGTCGTAGACCTGTTGAGCAGGTCTTTCAAATCCCGCTTGTTGGAGGGGATCGTACTGCTGACGTGACTGAATCATCGATAGGCGTGAGAACTCTTCTGTAACCTTGCCAAGAATCTTTTCACGATCAAGAGAAGCACAGGCCCCTTCCTCATCAAGACGGGCCATAACTAGATTGATGGCAGGAATCTTTTTGACTTGATCACTATCTGTGACTTCATTGAGGTCGAGCTGAAGACTTGCGACCTGGTCTCTAGTATCAATAGCAAAGTTTAATAGGAGTGGTTTTCCAAGCTGGCCTTCAAATTCGCGGGAAAGCTCGCGAAAGTCTTCACTTTGAATGAGCTCTTCATAAAAGGAGCGGACATTTCGAGCAAGGCATCCATCACGACTTTCTGATTCTTCAAGAACTTCTTTGATAACCTCAGCTCCACCAGAGCTTGAGCTGTTGATACAACTGTATCGCACACTATTGTCGAGGGTTCTCTTAAAGCGAGGGTTGACCTTATTGAGGTGCAAGCAAAGTTTGAGGTCAGTATTTTCTTGTAAGCAGTTTCTTGGGTCCCTTTCATAGGGAAACTCACCACAAATTCCCAGCACGGCATTTTCATTGATAATGAGACCGTCAAAGCCTGAACTAGGAAAATCATCTTGAGCATTAAGAAAAGTGATACCCAAACTTAGGGCAAAGGTGATTTTAAAAAAGTTCTTAGTAAACTTCTTCAAAGTTCATCTCCTCTTAATGAGGAGAGCGGTCCAAGGCCTGCACTCATAGTTTATGTCCTTAATAGAGTCCACCTGTCCTTTCGGCAGTTTAAATAAAAAACTTGATTATTTTTATCTAGTATAGAGAAGCTTTGATTCACAGCTGTCTTTACTTTGGCACAGGTGAGAAAAAATTAATGATTTCAGTATATTGGAAAGCTGTTGGGCGAGATAACTAAGTACGACCGTACTTTTGTAAGGCCTTAATTTTCTTAAAACTTGCCAAATTTAGTGCAATTTCGTTTCCTAAGCCTAAATCAAAATATACGCCACAACTTTCAAGGAATATTTATGAAAAAATTTGCAATGGTTCTCTGTGTTTTAAGTTCAATGATGACTTGGTCCAATGAAGGTCAGTCTCAAGAAAAAGTGAATAAAGTCGTCTTAAGTTATTGCTCCAACTTTGGTGATGGGGTGAGCTTCAGCTTCAGTAGTTGTGTCAACTCTAATTTCACTCGTCTACAAGGATCTCTTGGTGGCTTTTATCGTTACTGTTCTAACTTTGGAGATGAGGTGAGCTTCTCCTATATCAACTGTATTCAATCAAACTTCAGAACCGCCGAATCCAATGCTGATGGTTCTCTTTATTTGAGCTACTGTTCAAACTTTGATCGTAGCCGTTTAAGTTTTAGCTATGTTAGCTGCGTGAATCGTAACTTCAATACAATTGAGTCCTATCTCAGAAGACAGTAGGAAAGATTTTAGAAATTTAGCTTGAGGCCTTGACGTGGGGATAGATGATATCAAGGATATCCATACGCGGGGCCATCAGTTCTTTAGTGACTTTGTGAAAGAGAAGGCGTGGCATCTTCTTTTCAAACTCATAAATCCTTTGCAATGAAGGATGCTTGATTTCATCAATCCCAATACTTGTGGTTCCCTTGAGGATCTTTTCTAGACGAGCAATGAAGAGATGATTGTGATCTTGAAGATAGCTTGGGAGTTGGCCTTCAAGCTCTTTGAAGTCTTTTAAAAGCTGGGAAAGAGATTTTTTGTGGGTTTCATGCATGTATTGAAAGACACAGAAGAAGAAGCGACAGATGGTAGAGTAGGGATTATCTCCAAAGGTATCCCCGGCCAGTTGAATGTGGTGGTAGGCCTGATGATCATCTCCTTTATCAAGAGCGACTTGGGCCTGCATGACATGATAGACCCCACGACGATAGGAGTTGTCATTGGTTTTGCCTTTAATCTTTAAAGCTTTGACCTGAGGTCTAGAAAAGGCATCTAAGATGTGAGTGACCTCACCTTTGAAAAATTTGGGGGCACCCTCTGGAATCACCAGTGCTTCTGCCTTTTCTGGGATGAGGCAAATATTTTGAAGAGTTGCCGGGGTCATGGGGTCGGCCTGCCAATGGTGGGAAGAAACACCCTTTTGCTCATCGGCGACACCCATAAAGCGGATCAACTTCTCTGCGCTCCATTCCTTGGAGCGGTTAAAGCCTAAGCTCTTGAGTTTCTGAGTTCTCATATTCTTTCGCATTTCATTGTAATACTGAAAGCCATACGGAATATGCTCATGATTGATGAGGTTCTTATTCTCCCTCTCATTACAAAAGTAGATCAGTTTACCAGCAGTGGCCTGATGAATATTGTAATCAAGGTTTTCTCCATCAATTTCAGCGGACAAGACTTGCCCATTAGAAAAGCCCATATAAAGGGCCCAAGAAGTAATGGAGTTTTGTTTTTTGAGAAAACGAATGGCCTCTTCGCGGCTTCCCACATTTTGAAGAAGCTCAAAGACCAGATCAAATATGGGAGTGCCCTGATAGTTAAAGGTCTTACTAAACTTTTGATGAAGGGCGAGGGTCACGCCGTTATCTGTCATCGCCGTGATTGAAGGAAAGGGAAATCCTGCTGAAGAAAAACTCAGGGTGACAGGTCCATCATCCAGGGTGGTTTGGAGCGCACGTTCTTCAACATCAAAACTATTGTGAAAAGGAAAATCGAGAGTTCTGCCATGAACAAGAGCATCTCTCTTTTCATCCCAAATGAAGTAGGAACTGCACCCCAAGAGGTTGTGGGGTACGCCCGGAATCCACTTCTCCATAAAGGACATCGCTTCTGGAATGAGAAGACCCATGGCCACTTCGGAAGGTCTCTCACCAAGGCCCTCTGAATAGGCCTCTAAGCGTTTTTTAAAGCGAGGGTGATACTCCAATGCGGGGCCAATAAGGGCCTTTAAAACCTCTTGAGTGGCCTTATTCACTCCCTGCCAACGGGTACGAAAGAGGCCATTGGCGTGATCCAAAAGCATTCTATGCCGGTTACGGTCTTTCAGGCCTAGCTGATAGAAGTTCTCCAGGGTGTCGCCGATAAGACAGTGAATGGGAAAGTCGTTTGGGGAAGTCATTATTCCTTAAATTGCCAAAAGTCGCATAAAACCGAACGGCTCGCTCAGGTTTAAGTTGCGGAGGTTTCTATGCTTAATATTCTAATGAATCCCGGCCAAGAAGTCTTGATTGGATTAATGTGCCTTGCGGCCTTTCGTGTCTATCTTGAAGTCATTGGTTTTGACTTTACTCAACTGCCTATGACTAAGGCCCTTGCAAACCGTTCTAGTGTGGAAGCTTTAAGACGTTTTCATCGCATGGGACTGATTTTTTCGATAGGCTTTATCGTACTCTTTGCGCCTCAGTTGGTGCTGGGTTCCTGAAGCTTCTTCGTTTCTTCAATGGCCAGATTTGGCGGTAACCCCTCATAGAGCTCTAGGTATTTTAAGAGACCTTGGAGGTTTTCTGGAGCTTCAATCTTATCTTCTAAAACCTTCTTCCTAATAAAGATCTTAATGTCCGTATAGTCTTCACCATGATTCTTCCATGCCCCTAGGAGGTTGGAGATTTGGTAAATTTTATTAAGAAGAATAGAGTTCTGTTTCTTATTCATTTGAAAGGCATCAAGCTTGCGAAGAAAATTCCACAACTGCCAAGGGTCCTGAGTTTCTTTCAAAAGGGCCGTCAAAGAAAGATAGATAATTGGGTCTGATTCAAAGTTATCCCCCATAAGAACCATCTCGTGGGGGATCCCTGTCAGTAATAAGATATCAAGAAGGTGGTTGAGTTTGTAGAGACCCTGAACCTTGAGGTCTTTTGGGGTGAGGTCTAACTCAAAGAGACTAAAGAGTTGACGGTAATCTTTTAGAAAAATTCCTGCCGTAAAAATATTATTCTTATAAAGCCAGTCACGCATGGCCTCTTCATAGAAGTGAGGCGAAGCGGATAGGATAAAGGGGTGGTAGCCCTTTTTGATATAGTCTTTAAGAATTTCGACACTATTAGTAACAGTGGGGAAGTACTCCAGAGGCTTGGTGAGGGAGCGGTAGAGCTCACTTGTGGTGGAGTACTTGGTATCCACGAGGGTTTTATCAAAGTCACAGATCACCAACTTCTTGGGGTTCCCAATAACAAGCGGGATAAAAGTCCCTAGGTGGAGTTCAAGACCTGGTTCTTTTCCTACCTCATAAACCTGTAAGGCCTTGATGTCCTGAGTTTCAGGACTCAGGGGGATTTTAAAGCTGAGGTTGCCAAAGCTATCAGAGTCGTAGGTCTTTTTAAAAATCTCTTTTTGTTCGCTATCAATACCAATGAGCTTGATTTGAAAGGCACTGCCACTAAGAAGTTTATAGGCCTGAATAGGGAAGCGTGGCGTGGGTAATTCCTTTTCAATTTCCCTGACAATTCCCTGGGCCACTTCTTTGGCAAAGCCTTGTGGGCTTTGAGAAGAAAGAATATTTTCCTTCATCGTAACAGAAGCTTTTACGTTGAGGCTTTCTTCTGTTTTAACGGCAAGAAAATGGACGAGGGTAGGTCTTTTCATGGGACTATTCTACGCTTTTGGTAAGCGATAGGAAAGTACTCCATCCTTGTAGGCGACTTTAACTTCTTTATCATCGACAATCTCCGCCACCTTGAATTCTTTGGTGATGGCCTGGGATTGTTTAGAGGTTTCCACTGTACCGTCCGGCGCATCCAAACGTTTCTCGGCGCGACGACTAAACGTGAGGCGCAAAGTTCGTTTGTCGGCCGTCAGGTTGTAATTCTCTTTTTCGTGGGGTGGCGTTTTAATATCGATATAGTAGTTGTTCAGGTCCTCGCGCAATCTTGGCTCAAGTGTAACTAAGTGATAGAAGTCATCTTGTTGGCGCGTCTGGGTGGCCTTGAGTTCTTTTGATTTTTCCGCGACGGCCTGCTGTACTTGACCGTCAAGAGTCGTCTTTAGTTTCTTTAGGACCTGCTGATTGGCAGCAATGAGGTTCTTATACTTCTCTTCAAAGGCAAGTTTCTCACTGCGGATGAGGTTATCGTAATGCTTTCTGGCCGCATCGGTGCGGTCCTTATTAATTCTCTCTCTATTCTTAAATTCAACGTGGTTTTTCATGCGCTGTTCAGCGATAGCATTCTTATGGTCAAATTCTTGTTGACGGGCCATGGCCTGAAAGCGTTCCTCGGCCCTTTTAAGGGCATTGGCCTGACCATTTTGAGCGTCTGTTACCTTGAGGTCATTTTCATAGGCCGCCTTATCGATGGCCAATTTTGATTTGTGACGAATTTTACTGAGTTCTTGCTCGGTGCTACTGGAAACTTCTTTGATTTTCTTATTGGTGTGGTAGTTGAGGTCTTTGAGCTCCTCTTGAGAGCGATCAAAAATATCTCGGGCCTTCTCAGAATGAAGGGTGTTGAGGTCTTTAACCTTAGTTTCGTGACCTTTTTTAAGAGCGACTTCCTCAGAGCGCAGGCGTTCCTGGGTCTCTAGGATTTGGCTCTTCATTTCAGCAAGCTTCTCTTCTTTGCCTTGGGAAGCCTCAATAAGGCGGGCCTGATTGCGGTCGGCCACATCCATGAGCTCGACCTCACCTTGAAGCCTCTTATCTTCTTTCTTTTTGTCGTAGAGCTTTTCAATATTTTTGAGTTCTTGTTGGCGAGCGGCTATTTCTCCCCGTTGACTGCGAATCAGCTTCTTGAGGTCTTGGCGATTCTGTTGGGCCTGGGCCTTAAGAGCATCAACTTTCAATCAGTCATTCCCCTCGTTACTGGCGGTACTGCGTGCGATAGGAGGTGAACAAACTTGTTTATTTGAGGTGTCACCGTAGCACATCCAGCTTCTTAACATATCGATCTTCAAAGTTTCACTTCCTCCATGGTAGGCGAGGTAGCTTTGCGGGTCCAGCGTTGAAGTTACCACATGCGACTTTTGATCCATAGAGAAGGGGTTACGAGCTTTGACATTATATTGGTAGACGCGATATTCCGCTTGGGTGCTCATCACCATAAAGGCCAAGAAAATCACTAAGACAATAGAACGAGAAAAACTCATTGCAGCTCCGGAGCTTGATCAAGAATTTTATTTTCGACCATTTTCATAAAGGCCCTTTTAAAAAGGATACGGTCGGCTTCAGACATGGCCCAAAAAACGGTGCGCTGTCTTTCTAGAGTGCGGTGTTCGCACAATCTCTTAAAGAGGGTTTTGGCCTTGGCTTTTTCATTGCCCGTAAGTTTCTTAGGGCGTTCTTCCCAGACTTCATCCATCCAGTTTTCTTCAAATAAGGGGTAAAATCCTTGAGTGGCCAATGTGACAAGTGATTTGATGGCACGGTCGTTACGGTGAAAAAACTCCAACTGATCCTCCTGATTGCTGATTGACTACACCTTCTTTAATCTTACTTTGAGTCTTTAAGGGGAGGGTACGGGGTAGGTTTTTCCGACTGCTTTCCTTCGGATTATCAAAGGTTTAAGTACTGGATAAAAAGAATTTACTCGGTCTTTGCTCCAGTTGGAATTTCTGGCACAGGCGAGCTACAATATTTAAGAACCTGAGCAATTCGTTTTTAGCACAGGTTTTATCAGCTAAGTTAATCAGGAAGAGCTGTAGTAAAGAACTTAGAAAGTTAATTTTGAAAGTTTATTAAGACCAAGGAAGGATCCCATGAAACTTTTCCCCCAATTTCGATCAGGGCTTATCAATCTGATTAAAGTGAGCCCTCTTTTTATCCTCTCTTTTCAATCTTTTGCCCTGGTGGACT
>JAUIBX010000198.1 GCA_030427595.1 Bacteriovoracia bacterium
TTTGGTAAAAGCTCTGAACTTGTCACTGTCGACCTCTATGGGGGAGTGAGCTTAGGGCGTGCTAATTCAGACTTTGCTACGGAAAGAACCGATCGTGTGGTGGGAGTGAGTACGGCCAAGCGTTTTTACAACTTTGCCCTAGGCCTTGGTTATGAATACCGTATGACAGGTAATGGTGGTGCCGATGAGATGGCCATCGGTAATATTGGAAAGCTTCAGGCCTCTCTTGGTTGGGTCGTGAGTTCAGATATTCGTTTTCTGATTGAAGGTTCAACTTACTCCATGGCCAGTAGTGATGATGCGGGAGCGGCACTTCGTCTTGAAGAAGACTTGGACTTCAGTACCATTACCCCTCAACTTCAGCTGAAATTAAGTCCTCTTGTTGATATGACCCTAGGGGCACGCTTTCGTACCCGCAGAATTAAATCAGCTCAGCTTACCGCCGCACGCCTATGGGGACTTGAAGGGGCATACGGCAACAGTGTATTTGCTGGATTAAGTGTTAATATATAGAAAGAATATGGGCGAGCTCTTATAGATAGAGGTCAGTTCTAAAGGATACTGTTTGAGTTTTTTTAAAGAGGCTTATTTCTGTAGTGAATGTAAGAAGGTTTTTGAAAAACTTGAAGACCTACTTTACGTAGAAAATGACGGCCAAAATGGTTTTTGCTCTGAACCGTGTATTGAAAAGTTCTATGAGCCGCTCGTTAATCACTACGAAGCCCTAGAAAAAACCTGGCGTGCTGGCCACTCACTTCTCGATGAAGAGATCCAAGAAGTTGTCGGTCACCCTGTTTTTATGGATCAGCTTCTAAGACGACCGGATGAAGTGTATTGTCACGTCAATGAGGGGGGAGAGTCCCTCTATTCTTTTATTGTTTCTATTGAAGATGATAATTACGGTCAATTCTGGCTTATGTGCTTATGCTTGATTTATGACAATCAGCCTTCCTTTATTATCTCAGCCTCGGCCACTCAAGAAGAAAGAATGATGGCCAATTACCGCTGGGGTGAGAAGCAAAAGGATGCGCGTGAGTTTCATTCAACTTCTGAAAGTGGTGATTCTCGCAAGCAACAAATTGAAATTGATGAGCAGACTATGACTGAGGTTGAGCGTAAAAAGTCAGCCTACTTGGCCTCATTGATTGAAGACAGAAGTCCTGCCGATATCCCTATTGAAAGTTTTGGCCTCTATGAGAGTTACTTTGAGCCAACAATGATGGGACCTGATGAAATCTACAGTTCTGTGGATGATGAGGGTGATACCATCTATACCTATATTAAGGCCCATGATAGAGAAGGCGTGAGCTTCTATTACTTTATTGTGTGTCTGCGCCTGCAAAAGGGTTTTCAAGAAAATACCGATGCTCTGGTGCCAATTCTCAGTTTTCCATCAGTTGATGGCGATCTTTATCGCACCTATAGAAAAGGTGAACTCATTAGTGGGGCACTAAAGAACTAGTGCCCATTCACATAAATTCTTAATCTTGAAATTGATGATAGACGTAATGTCCTGCGGCCTTGAAAGGTATACAGTAGCTGGGGTCACCATATTGGGCGAGCCACTGACTACAAAAGATATAGGCATCAGGAGAGAGGATCATCTGATAGAAAGGGGCATCATATTCATAGAGCTTGTCTCTCATCATCATGACACCCGTCATTTGGTAGTTGGTGTAGCCAGCTCTGTTCTTAATTAGGGAGACCTTATAGAGAGTTGTGTTACTTCTTAGGTAAAGACAACGAGGCTCACCAATATAAACAGAATTAGAACCTGAGTGAGTTGTGGGAATGATACAAAGTTGTTCGGACTCAATAGGGTTTTGAACTTGGATATAAATATCCATGGGGTTTGTTGAAGATTTACAAATTGTGTAGCGTCCATTGGCCGAAGACTGCTCATTGGGATCCATATGAGTGGCCGAATAGGCAAAGCCATCCACTCCATCACTAGACCAGCTACAATGACTAACTTCGGCAGGTACCTGGTTACCGCCAACAGTATCTCCACCACCAGAAGTGTCGCCACCATCTGAAGAACCTCCGCTGTCATCATTACCTGCTGTCGCAGTTCCACTGACAGGGATACCAAAGAGGGGAGAATCGGAGCTTCCGGCCTTCACCCTACGACTTGTTCTTGGAGCATCACATGCTTGGAAGAGGAGAAAAACGAGGGCAAGAGATGATCTTGCTATGATCTTCTTAGTGGAAGGAAGTTTTGTTTTAAACTCTGATCTTACTGACATGACTCATCCTTTTGACAATTCAGTATTTACTTTTCGACTAATGAGAAAAAAAGATGAGGATATCTCGACCACTTTGAAAGGGAATCGTAAATATTTCCCGCTAAGATGCCGAAAACTTGTGCATGAAAACAGTTTTGCCCATTATTTTCTTCGTTCTCGTTGGTGTGGGCTACTTTTCATCCTTGAAATTACCTTATCATTTTTATCAGGAAGCAGTCTTTAAGGGCATCAATAGCCCCTTTCTCCAATTGCGAAAGCTGCCTGATAAATTCTATGCAGGACAGGATTATTCCTTCGTCAAAATGGGTGGGGTAAGTTTACCTAATGAAAAGCAATGGGAAGACCTCCACTTCAATGATTTCAAAGTTCCTTTTCCCGTAAGGCATCCGGCCTTCTTGGTGGCGCCTTGGATTGAAAAGGAAGGACGTGACTACCTCTTTGGTTTTGAAGTTCTCAATTACAATCTTGATGTCATTAACAGAGTCGTGATTAGAAAGAGTGAACGCTTTAAGCTTGAACTCTATCATCATAAGATTTTTCAACTTCCCCTGTTTGAGAAAATGATTCTAGAGAAGGGCCTAGAGAAAGTATGGCAGGATGTCTTTAAAAAAGATATTTTTGAATCCCCCTACCTTAAGAGCCCGGGCCTCTTTACTCATTTAAGTCCCACCCAGATTCCTCTTACGGATATGGTTTATGATCTTTTCATTTTGACAGTCAGAGAGCGTTTCTTTCCGGTGAAACTTAAGACCATCAATTATTGGGCTGAAAGAGATATGGGCATTATTGAAGTGACTGACGATGAGCTGCTTGCTGGAAAACCAACACGCTACCTTCAGGAAGTGATCTATCACCTCGAGGGAGATCAGATATACACCATTGAGCTTAAGACCCTCCATGAAGACCTCATGGCCGAAAAGTACCGCCAGCGCCTACTTGAAAAGATAAGTTATAAGAAAAGTGAAAAGGATAGCTCCATTCCTCTCTACGCTTCCTTTCAAGGATTGAAGTATGAAGATAAGCTGACACCCAATGGTCTTATTTATCTCTATGCTGCTTTTTCTCACCAAAAAGGTTCTCGTAACTTTCTGTCTCAAATGATTCGTTTTCTTGAGAGGGGAAAGAATGAAAGAGTCTACCTTGATCCGCTCTATGATTATGGCTACCAAAAGTTTGGCTCCAATTTTTCTACCGATATGGAAAAGATTAAAGAAACAGCAGAGGAAAAGCTTCTCCGAAAGATGAAAGAGGAAGAGGCCAAGGAGCGCGCTCGCCTTGAAAATGATACCATTCTTGATGAGAGAGAGAAGTTTGAAAGCAAAGAGCAAAAGATTCAATTCTACCTGCAAAAGGCCAAGGATCAGGGTGAAGAGAAGTCTGAGGATAAGTCCTTGATTCTAGATTAAGGAACCTTTACAGGGTTGTTCCTTGCGCTTGACGGTCATGGTCTTGGCCTATAGAAATCACTCATGAAATTTCCCGGTAAAAGGAAGACAAAGCACTACTTTCCCGTTTCTAGCGAGACGAGGACGCCTCTTGAGCGCAATCTTGTTGAGCGTGAGAGGATCTATGTGGTGGGCATTGATCAGCTCATTGTTGATATTGAGGCCCATGTTGATGAGGATTATTTAAAAAATCACAATTTCGCCAAAGGGGAATCGCAAATCGCTCCCTCTGATCTGGTGGAGAAGGTCTATAAAGGCCTCAAAGATTCTCAAAAAATTGTAGGAGAGTTTGCTGGGGGATCAACGGGAAACACTCTTCATAACTATGCTGTTTTGGCCGATGATGATTGTGTCGCTTTAGGCGCGATCAATCGCAATATTCAGGTGGGTGATTACGCTTATAAGTATATCTGCACCACCAACTCCCATGTGGATCTCAGTTACCTTAGGCCTTGTGATGGACCGATGGCCCGTGCCATGTGTCTCATTACTCCCGATAAAGAGCGGACCTTTGTGATTGGCAAAGGTATTATGAATGAGCTGAGTCCAGACTTTATTCCTGAAGACGTGGTCACCAAATCAAGTGGACTATTGATTTCAACATACCTATTGCGTGATCATCAAAGTCCCATTTTTTCTGCCACACTCAAGGCCGTAAAGCTTGCTAAAGATGCCGGTGTTCCGGTGATCCTTTCCTTGGGAACCACAGGAATAGTCAAAGACCAAAAAGATTTCCTGCTCGACTTTCTCTTTGATTATGTCAGCATTGTTGCTGGTAATGAAGATGAGATGAGCTTTCTTATGGGAGAAGAGGACCATCTCCTGGCCCTTGAAAAGTCTCTTGATTATGTAGACCTCTCACTCCTCACCGTAGGAAAGTCTGGTCTCTATCTTGGAGGTCATTGTGATGAGGAATACCTCAGAAGCACCAAGGATAGCCTTCACTCTAAAAGCATCCCCAATTATAATGCCTACGAATATTCAAGGGGGATGAGAAAGGAGAGTTGTGAAAAGCCGATAAAGGTCTATACCCACATCAACCCCTTCCTTGGTGGGCCTGGTAAAATTGAAAATACTAATGGAGCAGGGGATGCGGCCTTAAGTGCTCTTATGCACGATATTTCCGCCAATAATTACCACAAACTGCTGGTTCCCAACTCACCTAAGCATAGTGGCGACTTTCTCACTTATTCTTCCCTGCACCAAGTGGCGAAATACGCCAATAGGGCCAGTTTTGAAGTTCTCAATCAAAATTCTCCACGCTTGTCTAAGGGGCTTCCAGAAAAAGAAGATTCTCTTGAAGAGTCTTATTGGGACTTATAGAAATTTCTCAGTTAAAATCACCCCATGAAAGTAAGCAATTTTTTTAAACGTAGCGGAATTTTCCTTGTGCTCAGTTCTGTGCTGTTCCTTGGGAGTTGCTCCTTGGCCGAGCTTGGCTACCGCTATGGGGATTGGCTTCTCAAAAGAAAAATTCTTGAAGTGGTGAAGTTCTATTCTCCTCAGCAAGATCGCCTTGAGGTGATCCTTGATGAGTATATGGCCTGGCATAAGGTCACTATGCTTGGTCGCTATCAAAAACACCTCGATAAAACAGTGAAGCGTTTTGAAGAGGCCTTTAAAGAAAAGGGAACCCCCGCCATTTCGGCGCAGGAAGTACATGACTTTCTAGTGCAAACGCGAACTCTCTATTGGGATTCTTTTTTGCCTTTGGCCAATAAAGTCGCGCCCCTTCTTTCTGAACTAGGGGAAGAACAGGTCGATCGCAGTAAAACTCTTATCAGTCGTAAGCTTGAAGATAGAAAAGAACTCACCGAGCTCTCTTCTAAAGAATATCAAGAAGAGATGCATCAAACTTGGAAGGAAAATCTTGAAGATTGGTTTGGTCCTCTCAGTGATGCTCAAAAAGAGCAGCTTAAAAATACCCTGCCAAAACTTTTAACCTCACCAAAAGCACGCTTCGCTCGAGCTGTTAGCCGAATGAAGGAGTTCTTGGCGATCTTTGAGGATATTCCCGAGTCACAGAAAGATTACAAAGAAAAGAGGGCCCAAAGGCTTATGAGCTACTTTAAAAGTTGGTCTGATGAAAGAAACTTTAAAAAATGGCGCGAAAGTGTTTCAAGTTTTATGGCAGGCTTTCTAGGGAGTCTCTCTTCTGAACAGCAGAACCATCTCCTAAAGAAACTCAAGAAGTGGCAAAAGACTCTCTCAGAAATTAAGAGTTAAGCTCACGAATTCTTGCCTGAAGGTCATTGGCCTGAGTGAGGGAGCGACCCATCACGAGGTAGTCTGCACCTTCACCAAAGGCCTCATGGGGATTGAGCACGCGCTTTTGATCTCCAATCTTGCCACCAGTGATTTCATCTTGAAAGCGAATGCCTGGAGTCACCTTTGTTAGTTTTCTTCCAGCTTCTTTTTCACAGGCCTTAACTGTTGAGAGCTCAAAAGGAGAACAAACAATTCCTTGGGTCTCAGTGGTCAGGGCCAAGTTAAAGAGGCGTTTAAAGGCATCTTCAATACTGTCTTTTTCAATGCCAAAGAGGTGGTTGAGGTCCCGGTGATCAAGACTTGTCAGAAAACTCACTCCTAAAATATCAACTTGAGGCAGATGCTCGTTTCTAATGTCCTGCACCGCCTTTAGCATGGCCTCTCCGCCACTAAGGTGAACGGTAACAAAACGAATGGGGAGGTTTTTTAGGCCTTTGAGGGCCTTAGCGACGGTATTGGGGATGTCATGGAGTTTGAGGTCAAGGAAGATTTCTTTTTGATAACGTTCCTGAATTTCTTTAACTAGGTCTTGGCCATGACTGAGGTACTGCTCAAGACCTATTTTTACCCAAGGGCACTCTTTGGGAAGAGTTGAGAGAAAACCATGCATCGTTTCTCTATCCATATTATCAAGGGCGACCATAACTTTTTGGGAGTTCATTAAAAGAGTCCTCCCTCTTTGTGGGCCTCTTGCAGACTGAGGGGGTGAAGCTCTCCGTCACCATAGGCCTTCGTACCGATAATGGCCTCCATCACGGCCTTAATATTTTCCTTGCGGGTAAAGCAGGGGATACCGTAAGCGATGGCATTATTTCGGATGACTTCACCATCAGACTTTGAAGCGCCGGTATTTTTGGGCGTGTTAAAAACCATTCTGATACTGTCATCTTTAAGGGCCTCTACAATATTTTCTTCCTGACCATCCATACGCTTGCCCACGGTTTCACAGGCAACACCTTGGCGCTTAATGTACTCAGCGGTACCTGGGGTCGCTACAAAGCTTAGCCCTAGTTGAGTGAGGGTTTTT
>JAUIBX010000008.1 GCA_030427595.1 Bacteriovoracia bacterium
TTGATAATAAGAGTAACTATGTCCTGATTGCTGCGAGCTGGAATGATAGACCAACTTCTGTTTATCTTTTTGATGAAAAGCTGAAACAAGTAAAAGAGCTTGTATCTGAAAACCCCGCTATTAAAAAGCTGGCTACTCACCCAACGAGGCTTTTAAAACTAAAGGCAAAGGACCAGACTAAATACTATGCCTACTATACCACTCCCAAAAAACAAAAAGGTCCCTTTCCCCTTGTCGTTAAAGTTCATGGTGGCCCCTTTGGAGTAGAAGAAAGGTGGGGTTTTGATAAAGAGTCTCAATTCTTTGCAAGTCATGGGTTTGCAGTCTTAAGAGTAAACTACAGAGGCTCTGGTCTTCTCGGCCATCACTTTGAAAGCCTTGGAAAATATCAGATCCATAAAGGTATCCAAAATGATATTGCTGATGCTGTAAGAAGACTCAATAAAATGGGTGTCACGACCAAAGGTAATGCTTGCCTATGGGGAGGAAGCTTTGGTGCCTATGCTTCGGTTATGAATGCCCTTCTTTTCCCAGAGCTTTATAAGTGCTCTGCTGCTTTTGGTGGCATATATGATTGGTCTACATTTCTTAAAGAGGGTGATATTAGGGCCAACGAATGGGCAAAGAACTATTGGAAAGAATATCTACCTAAGAATAATGAAATTAAAAGGGCAAGCCCTATCTACCGCATATCAGAAATTTCAAAACCAATTCTTCTCTTACACGGGACAGATGATTTTCGTTGTGATGTCTCCCAATCGAGAAGACTAAAAGAAAAGCTCGAGATGGCCAACAAACCCGTTACTTACATTGAGTTTCCTAATACTGGACATGGCTTCACCAATATTCCAGATAAGAAAAGGATGTTTAGTGAGGTCCTAAACTTTTTCAAGAGACACCTGCAAATCTAAGGAAAAGATTATATGATTGCTATTAAATCTTAAATTGAGAGAGGAACCCCATGACCAAATCCTTCACCGAACTGACGAGAGAGAAAATGAATGCCGTGGTGCAGATTTATGCGGAGGGGTATGCGGGTGAGGAAGTGAAGTCGATTTTGAATCCGCGGCTTGGAGACCTTAAAGATTGGTCGGGTTCGGGCTTCTTTGTGGAATCGCCCTATGGCGAGGGCATCATTATCACCAATGCTCATGTGGCGAAAAATGCTAAGAGTCTTGAGATCATGACCATGCTGACCTCAGAAGAAACCTTTCAGGTCGAAGTTTTGGGCCTAGTGAAAAACCTTGAGCCCGATATCGCCATCCTCAAACTTAAAGACGGCGAACTTGAAAGACTTAAGGCCACCATCAGCCCTCGCTTTAGGGAACTGCCCAAACTCGCCCTCAAAAAAGAAGCAGTCGTCACTCGCGGAACAGAGATTCGCGCCATTGGCTATCCCATGGGTATGACAGAGCCCAATATCACCGGAGGCGAGATCACCAACTTCATGTCCGGTGAGCGCATGATTGCAGAAAAATATGTCACTGATGCGGCCATTAACCCTGGAAACTCAGGGGGACCGGCCATCGACGAAGAAGGACTTGTGATCGGCATCAACACCTCCATCTATCAAGACGCGGACAATATTGGCTTCATCACCCCCTCTCGCTTCATAGAAATCATTCTCGCCAACCTCTTTGAAAATGACTCCATCTGCCTAGCCGATATTGGCGGCACCTTTCAAAAAAACTCCACCGAAGTAGCGACCGCATTGAAGATGGATCAGCCCCTTGGTCTCATCGTACGCTCCTTAGATCAGGGCGGCTTTCTTGATCAGGCCGGCGTTAAGAAAGAGGACGTCCTTCTCTCCCTTAGCTATGAAAATGGTCATGGCAAAAAAGTGAAAGAGGCCTTCGATCGCCATGGCATCCTTATGGCCGAGGACCACTACCACAGAAGAAATATTTTTGATCTCTTTAAACTTATCCCCCTCGATAGGAAAGTCACAGTAGAAGTGTGGCGAGAGGGCAAGCTAGTGGAACTCGAAGGGGCTGCAGCTCCCCTTATTGAAAATAAAATCGAGTCTAACCCTATCATTGAAGAGCGCTGTTTTATTGATGCCTGGGGTCTCACCATTCAAACTCTAAGCTACGAGATTATCGAGTCCTTTAACCTCACGGACACTTACTGGTTTTATCAAATCCTCAATAAGTTCAACCCGCAAAAAGAGCGCCTCATTGTCACCCATGTGGAAAAGGAGTCCCCTGCCTATCATCAAGACTGGAGCTTAGGCGAAGTCATCGAATCGGTGAACGGCATGGAAGTCAAAGGCCTCACTCACCTTCTTGAGATCTTGCAAGAAAAGTCACAGCACTACAAACTTGTGAGCGAGTCGGGAACAATTGGCATCTTTAAAGGAAAAGAGCTTAAGAAGAATATTAAGCTTCTCAACCCCTCTCATTTCTTAAAGTAAAGTTTTAAAGAGTTCGCCAAGAGAAACCAATGGCGATATATTCCTGATGAGTGTTCTCTTCAAGGTCGACCCCAAAGGCAATGTCGTACATCAGGTCTTTATTGGCGAGATAGGAAAAGCCTGTATCGATAGCATGACTCCATTCACTTGAGCTTGTCCCTCTTGAAGGTGTGTAAGTAGCATATTCTTCAATAAAGGCTCCCCATTGGTCGGTAAAATTATAGCCCCAGGCCACTGTATAACCGTGATTTGAATCTGAAAAAGATCCATTGTAATCATTGATATAATTGACAGTCAGACCACCTAGGTCTCCTAGACCTTTAACGGCAGAAATGATGGTCACTGCACCAGTATCAGAGCGTTTAAAATCACCGCTTCCCTTAAAGCGTACTCGAGATTGAATACAGAGTGTCGGAAACCAATCCGATTCATCTGGATTTAAAAGGTTAATACGCCCACCGAGTTGGTAATTATCAAGACCCGAACCAACAGAATCTTGCATGCGGTAATCAAGAACGCCGCTCAATTCAATTTCCTCATTGAGACCAAAGCGAACCACATTATTATTGATCCAACTTTCATCTTCAGAACTACCCGTGTCGACACGGTTAAGTTCAATACCACTTTGAAGCTGTAAAACCTTTGTACCCACGACATTGGCACCAATAGACTGGCCCGGTCTTCCGGTTGCAATGGTTGGGTTTGTTTGGGCATAAATGATATTGGAGATAAGAAGAAGAGAAGAAAAAAGAATTTTTAAAAAGATAGAAATACTCCTGTTAAGTTTATCCTTATTTAGGGTCTTTCAATACTTTCGGCGTTAAAGACTTCATTCACTCTTGTAACGATATCAGTTTCAAACGCCTTTTCATAGCGCACGTCTAACACATAACTTTTAACTGAAAATTTTAAAGCAAGCTTCATGGCCACTTCACATTCCTTCACCGTGACAACCACAGGCTTGGCCAAGTAAACATAGCGTGAAGTCACAACCACCTCATGAAGGATCTCACTGATACGATCAATATTTACTCCAAGGGCCGTATGAAATTGGACCACCACCATCATATCAAGTGCACCAAAGTTACCTGAGCTTACTTGTTCAGAAACCAGTTTGGTGTTGGGGATCGTCACCACATTATCATCTAAGGTCACAAGTCTAACGGCCCTTAGACCAATGGACTTCACCTCACCATAAATGTCACCAACCGAAATACGATCCCCCACCTGAGCAGGACGATCAAAGAGCATCACCACACCCGAAACAAAAGAGGCCACAATATCTTTAATGGCAAAACCAAGAGCAACGGCAATAGAACCCCCAAGGGCCAGTAGAAGCTCTTTAGGTGGTCTCAGGGTTGAATAAATAAGGAGAGGAACGCCACCAATATAGATGAGAAAACTCAAAATGGTGGTCACCTGAAGAATAAGGAGACGACGGTTATTAAAGCGTTCCCCTAAATTTTCGGCAAGTCTGTAGAGTCCCCGTGAAATAAAGAACAGCACAGCAAGCCCAATTAGGAGCAAGAGTATGCTATCAAAGCGAATCAAATCGATGATTTGACCTATTTGGTTAAGCTGTCCTTCATTCATAAATAAAGTTCTTCGCCTTTAGGTGGTTAAGTACAGAATATTGGCCTTCAACAGTAAATCGATATCTCCTGTCAGACTCACTTCTTGTTAAAAATTCATTTTCTAGACCAAGCCTGAGAGCGTACCTTACGGCCCCCTCCTTCATATCCGTCACTTGAATAATTTCTCTGGCCGTGAGGTTTTCATGACGAACGAGGGCCGAATAAACAAAGAAAGGTTCATCTGAAAGTTTTGTAAGAAGTGTATAGTTCTTAATTAGCGGAAGACCGACCTTAAGGCGCTTACCAAACATGGGCTTAAGGGCCTTGAGCCATAGCTTTTCCGCTAGCTCTGGGTTTCCTTGAGACTGCTCCCAAAGAAGTCTAAAGAACATATTTTCGACATAGGTGACTTCATCTGTCGTATTTCTAGTTTTAACCGCTCGAATAATATCGCCATAACTTAGGAGATAACCACTTCTTTCGTGTCGCCTTAAAATATAGTCTTGAAGCTCTTCATCAGAAAAGCCACGGATTTTAAAAACAGTTCTGAAGTATTTATTCTTTGAGTAGACTTGGTTGAGATAAACCCAGCTGTAGGTATTAAAACTCGTCACCCAAAAGATATTATCTGTTCTAACATTTAGGGCCTCAAAGAAGACTTCAATTCCTCTAAAGCCTCCAAAGTGAGTAAGAAAGAGGTTATGAGTGTCATCTAAAATGATCACCTTCTTTTTCATGTCTTTATCAATGTCTAGTAGCTCAAAGACATCGGAAATTTCTTGTCCTGCAATAACCTGACCGAGATATTTTAATACCTCCGATCGACTGGTCATCTTAGGAGGAACATTGGCAATTGTTACTTCTGGTTTTTCAGGGTGATCAAGGAGGTACTTTTCCACATGACGGAGAACCTGAGTTTTTCCAATGCCCTTGTCTCCGTAAATGGCCAATGAATGCTCTTCGCTGGTGTCATTTAACCATTCATCAATTTCAACTTTAATCTCTTCAATCCTCTGACCTTTAGAGCTTATCCAAAGACCAGAATCATCGTCCTTTTCATGAGAAAACCAGGCACGATAGTCTTCAGGAAGCTCACTTGAGGCGTGCTCAGTGAGAGTCTCATTGGTCTCAAGCTTTCTTTGAAAGAACTTGGCCACAATGGACTTACCAATGGAGAGATCAAAGAATCTCGTTTTGATTGCCGAGTAAAAAGGGTGAATGAGAACAATAAGAAAGGAAATTGTCCTACTTAAAAAGGAAAGAAGAGTGATTTCGGTGAGGCGTTTATAAAAATCAAAGGCACCACTATAGAAAATCTTCTTTACATAGGAGTCAATTTCAAAAGACCAAGAATGAACGAGCCAAAGATAGAGAATTACCCCAACTCCTGAGAAGATATAGTACATCTCCTCATAGAGTAGACCTTTCCCCGCTACACTTGAGACCAAGTGAAGAGCAACAAGTGCCGTAAAAAAGAAGATCCCCAGAAGTCTAGTACTTTTAAAAATTTTGACCTTGGCATCGTGACTCTTTCCGATCTTTACATATTCAGCAAAGACAATGAGGAAGTTGATCACGGCCTGACGAAAAATTTTGTAATAGAGGTAATAGAGAATAAAAGGAATCAAAAGATCTAATTCATTAAGAATGGTCTTTTGAATGACCTGAGAGAAAATCTTAAGAGCAAAGATGGATAAGATAAAAGGAATAAAGGGACCGAGACGCTGAACAGAAAGGGCCAGCCTTTGTCTTTGCCTCGTCATTTTGTAGGGGTTACTAAGATTGTCTCTTAGGTCATTAACTTTTCTTAAAAGAAATTGATTTAAGCGAATGACAAAGTAAGGCAAGAGAAAGAAGAGGAGAAGCCCCAAGAACTCAGGCCATTAAAAGAAGAGATGACCCGAATCCATCTTAAGCTTGGCCTTAATTTCAAGATACTTTACCTCAAAGAGAGAAATCCAACGTTTAGGAATAATTTGAATTTCAAAGAGCGAGTCCTCAAAGAAACTTCTCTGGGTAAGCTTTAGGCCATTACTTTGAATGACTTGATAGCGAAACTCCCCCACTTCCATAAGAAGCTTATTCTTCCTATCGGCCCAAACCCGAAGAGGAAGATTCTCCTCCTCGCTATGCTCAAGCTTGGCCACGCCTTTCCATAGGCGCGTGATCTCACTATAGCTCACTTCCTGCGGTGCAACTACTTTGAGGGAATTCAAGTCATCTTCTAGCTTTTGCAGCTGAGAGGCCCAAGAAAAGGGCCCCATAAATAAAAGGATTAGAAGTGAGATAAGTTTCATTTACTAAAATGATAACGTATCAGAACAACAATCAAACGCTTTTTTTACACAACTCATCAAAAGACATCGAGTACGTCTTGCGTTAATTGAATATTAAGGAAAGCAGGACTGTTTTTTGAGGACAACGAAGTCATTAGGGATTTTAAGAAGGGTTTGACCGACCTCTGTTTTGGTACCTGTAACGTACTTATTCCCGCCATCAATTTGATAAACGATTTTTGACAAGGACTCTTCGGGAGTGAGTTCTGCTTTTAATTCTTGATGAGTAAACTTTCCCATGATGTGAACCAGTTTCTTTTGATAGCGCTTGAGATTGTGCTCATTGCACTTCGCTCTTTTAATACTTAAGTGCATACGTGGTGACTTCAAACGAAACTCGCCTTCAGAGGCCTTAAAATTGTACTTTCTCAGGCCATAAGCATAATCAAGCTCAAAGGCGTTCACTAAGAATGAGGAGCTAAAAAGAAGAAGAGCTACAAGGAGTCTATGCATTGAACCTCCTCAAAATCATCTCCCACTTCATCAAGATAACGACGACAACTTTCTGATAGTGCTTTCTTCTTTTGAATGGCCTCATTAAGTACCCTAAAGTGAACGAGAGAATGAACACTCATGTCATGAGGTTTCTCCTGCAGGTCAAAACCTCCTTCTTGACCAGGCGCCAGCATCGAACAAGTGAAAAGGTCTTCACTATCTCTGTAAGCAGCAAAGGCGAGAAGATCCGCAGTGTCTTCCTCCGTAGTTCTCTTATCACCCTCATGAAAAAAGGGTGTCATGCCATTATGATTGTTATTTTTCGCATTTTCATAAGTTTTTAAAGCACAACTTCTCAGAGACTTAAAATGTTCTTTACTTTCTTTAGAACCATCATCCTTGGTAAAGAGGTAGCTCACAAAGTGAGAAAGCTCATGAGAGACCACATCTTCACCATGATGGGCATGCTCACAAGAAAAGGGTGACACATTGATATTATTCTTTTCAAAATCAAGACTACGGTCCATAAACATGGCCTCATCTGAAGAAAAGGCCTCCAAAGGAACAAAGTAATCACTGCCGGTAACATAAGGGCCAGGCTCACATACTTGTTCAACAGGAAGAAAAGGGTTGTGAAGATCATTTTCATCCAAGTTAGACTGATACCAAGTCAGTAAGAAGACATCATCAATTTGCTCAATTCTGTCCATATAAGGCAGGCTTCTTTCAGCATTAGAAATTCTATTAAAAAGCTCACCATCGAAGTTTTGAATACCTGCTTCAATATTAGGAAAAAGAAAATTGAGGTCATTATCAATGGCGCGCCCTAACTCACGGGCCGTTCTTTGGGAGAACTTTTTAAGGACTTTATTCTTATAATTTTCAATAATCTTTGGAAGGCGTTCTTTAAAGTTTTGAATGCCAGACTCACTTCCAAAACTCTTACTCACTATAAGGTCTTGGCAATTTCGTATAGCAGAGTAGGGATTAAAGTCCTCATTTCTTTGACGAAAGCCTTTCAATGAATCCTTTAAATTTAATTGGGAAAGCTCTTTTCTTACATAGGATAAACAAGGACCACTTTGACAGCTAGGTTTAATGGCCTCATTGCCACCACCATCACTTGGAGAAAGATTATCCTCTAAGCCGATGATCGCGCCGGCAAGTCTCTGGGCATCTTCAAGATAAGCATCGCCCTCGCGATCTCTGATAAACTCCTCAACATAATCGATCATTCTTTGGCTTTCATCATAGAGAAGGCCATCACTTCCGCTTCTCTCAAGCTCTTCTTTTAGCTCACGAATTCTCATGCGCGCTTTTTCAAATACTTCAGCTGGCGTTAAAACCCCATTATAGGCTTGTATAGTCCAAGGACCACTGATTACACTTTGCCGGTACTTTTCTTGAAAGTCAGACAGGGCCTTTGAAAACTCCTCCCCCCTCTCGTGGGGCAAAGTCGAAACAGTTAACCTCTCCTCTAATGGTTTACTCAAGTCAACTGAGGTTCTTAAGAGAGGTTGAAATATAGCTTGGGCATATTTTTGTTGAAGCTCAGTATTAGTGTTTATGGAGTTAAGACCTGAGCTCTCTCTATTCAAACGTCTTTCTATTTCATCCGCTAAAATTTCATTGGTATCTTGAAAATAATTTCCTAGAGAGGAGATGTCCTCTTCAAGATGAGGGAAGCGCTCAAGCACACTCGAATCTGTTGCCTCACTAAAGTTTTCATCCGTTAAGTAAACACTATCTACCTGATCAGCAGTACCGCAAAGATCAACCATACATTGCTGGAGGTTTTCTTTTTTAAAGCTCACTTGATTATTACGACATTTATTTTCCATCTCCCCATGAGGAGCGGAATTTAGTTGCAAAAGTTGATAGACGGGATCTGTTAGGTTTTGGGCCCAAAGACCTGGTGTCAGAAGTGTCATGAGGAGGATAATTTTAGTCATTTTCACCTTGGTCTATTCGGTAAAAACCAAGGAAAACATAAGGTCTTTATCATAAAAAACCCCCGTGATTTCGGGGGTTTTTTCATGGTGGGACAAGGGTATGTAGGGATTGGGAAGTAGGCGTCCCCCCATAAATTGTTACTTTTTGAGGGGACAGGTGGAAATTCCCATAAGGGAATATAGCGGGCAGTACCCCACAAGTCCGGTTAACAAAGGAATCACTCCGATGTAGCCCAGTGGACTTTGAGGACCAATGAAGGCGAGAGAAAGAACGCCTAGCCCCACCGCTATCCTGATCGTTCGATCAAGACTTCCTTCGTTTTTCGTCATTAAGACCTCCTTTGGAAATGTCTTATTTATCTGACACATTCATCATAAGGTTTTAGTATCTATTGGAATCTGATTTGGCTCATGTTTGGACAATAATTTAGTCATATTTATAAGGTTACTCCGCTTAGAATCATGACCTTCATCAAATAAAAAAGACCGAATTCGTGGAATAATAAATGTCAGGAAACTTGCTAAAGGGCAGTGAATTATGAATTGGACTGGAAATCTTGCATACTTCTTTATCAAAAAAGGAAAACTCACTTTTCTGATTCTCATTTCCCTCTTTCTTTGGGGCTATATGAGCTTCTTGGCCACCCCAAAGAAGTATAACCCCACTATTGTTGCCCCCGCTTTCCAGGTGACAGTTAAGGCCCCTGGCTCTAGCCAAGAAGAAGTTCTCGAACAAATCACCAAACCTCTTGAAAATGTCATCACTGATATTGACGGCGTTGAAGATATTTACTCCGTAACTTTTGAAGGGGGAATGGTTGTCATCAATGTCAATTTCTACGTGGGAGAAGACCTCAATCAAGCTAAGGTCTCTCTTTCTGATCGCCTAAGAAGTGATCAGTCCCTCGCCCCACTTGGTATTATGGAACCAGAGATCGTCACTCTTAATCCGGAAGAGGTTCCCGTTCTTACCATTGCTCTCACTTCTGATAAGCTTGACCCTATTGATTTGCGAAAGAAGGCATGGTTGGTGCGCGATCAACTTTCTCAAGTAGACGGCACTAGTCGCATCTCCGTCTATGGTGGCCTTAGAAGAGAGCTGCAAATCGAAGTGGACCCAAGAAAGCTTAAAGATTACGGTGTATCTCTAGATCATATTGAAGGTGCCCTTAAGCAAAATAATGCCTACCTTCCAAGTGGTGTCATTAAAGGGGCGAACGAATACCACCCAGTAGAGGTTAATGCTTGGGTGAAAAACCCCAACGAAATAAAAGACATTATTCTCATTACAAATGACACCATTGATATTAAGTTAGCTGACGTTGCCACCATCAAGGAAACGCCTCAAGAAAGAGAGAGTTTCATTCGTCACCTCTCAAAAAACAAAGATATCGTAAAAGAAGTTGAAGATGTCGTCCTCCTAGCGGTTTCAAAGCTTCAAGGAGAAAATATCTCAGATGTGACAAGTAAGGTTGATGAGCATCTAAAAAAGAATAAAAGCCTCTTTTCTAACCAAGGATTTAAGGCAGAAGTCATCGTTGATAAAGGCCAAACCGCTAAAGAAGAAATTGATGGGCTTCTTATCAATCTCATTAGTTCAATTGTCATTGTTATCATTGTTCTCTTTTTCTTTCTCAACATTAAGGCCGCGGCCCTAGTTGCCATCGCCATTCCCCTCACCTTGGCCTCCGTATTTGGTTTTGCCTTCCTCTTTGATCAAACAATCAATCGTATTACCCTTTTTGCGCTTATTCTCTCGCTTGGGATGCTAGTTGATAACGCCACTGTCGTTATTGAAAATATCGTTCGTATGGCAGGCTCAAAGAAGAAATTAACTGAGTTAGATTTTGCTGAAGCCGTTAATGAAGTTGGCCCTGGGCTTTTCATGTCCACCGTAACAACTGTTTTGGCCTTCATCCCCATGGCCTTTATTACAGGAATGATGGGTCCCTATATGGGTCCCATTCCCTTCTTTATACCCGTTGCCTTGGTGATGGCCCTTTTTATCAGTTACTCCATCAACCCTTGGATGGCCTCAGTTCTCATAAAAAGACCACCAGAGGATGATCACTCTAAAGGGCATAAGCCTAACTCCCTTGAAGTGGCAGGTAAAAAGTTTCTCCACAGTTATCGTGTCCTCATAAGAAAGCTTATTAGCTCCACCAAAGCACGAGTTGGCTTTCTTTTGACTATCTTCTTCATTCTTTTAGGTGTCAGTACATTTCCTTTCGTCAAACTTTTAAAATTTCGCATGCTTCCTAAGGCCAATGTTGATCAGTTTTTTCTCTATGTGGATCTTCCGGAGAACTCCCCACTAGAGAAGACCTATGATGTGGCAAAAGTTTTAGAAAAGAAGCTTCTCAAATTTAAAGAAGTGAAAATGGTTCAGTCCTACGTAGGAGCTCCTCCAGTCATTGACTTCAATGGGCTTTTTAAAGGGGTTTCAGCACGCATGAACCCCTATCAGGCGACAATGCGAGTAGGACTCCTGCCAGATGATCAAAGAGAGGCGACAAGTGAAGAGCTGGTTCTTAAGTGGCGCCCCCTTCTTAATGACATTGTATCGGATGAGGTCACTCTACAACTTATTGAAGACCCTCCAGGCCCTCCTGTTCTTTCAACTGTTCTTATGAGGATACAAGGGGATCGTGGCGTCGATCTTGTTAAAGAAGCTAAGGCCCTTAACCCCTTCTTTACCAGTGTAGAAGAAGTTGTCGACACCGATGTCAGCAGACCTCTTGAGGAAGACAAATACCTCACTCAAGAGTTGGTTGTTAATCATTATGAGGCTTCAAGAGTTCGTATTCCACCGGCCCAAATTATCCAAACCCTAAGAAGTCTCTATTCAGGTCGAGTCATTGGCGTCTATCACAACCCTGAAAATATTGAACAAGAAGTCATTTCGTTGAGAATTCCAAGAGATTATCGTAACAAAATAGAACAATTAAAGAACATTAGCTTGAGAAACCCGTTACGAATTTCTGTGCCACTCAGTCGCTTGGTGAGCTTTAAAGAAAAGCCTACGACCTTCCCATTAAGAAGAGAGAATCATCGCAATACCATCTACCTTACGGGAGAGATGGGAGCACGTTCAGTGACTTACGCAGGTATCGATCTTCTTCTTAAGCTTGTTGATCATCGCCTAGCCGACGGCAACGGAACTCTAAAGTCATGGAACCTCTTTGGTGCCCATTACCAAACTCCAGAGGGCAAGAATGTTTACCTCAATATTGGTGGTGAGTGGGAGCTAACCCTAGAAGTCTTTAGAGATCTCATGCTTGCCATGGCCGTAGCGATCGTCATTATTTACATTGTTCTTGTGGCCCAATTTAATTCCTTTAAGGAGCCCTTAATTATTATGTCGACCATTCCCCTATCGGTTATTGGGGTCTTTCCGGGCTTTGCTATTCTCAATGCCATTAATGGAGAATACTTCACAGCGACAAGTATGATCGGCGTGATTGCCCTTGCCGGAATTGCGGTTAATAATTCAATTATTCTGCTCGAATACCTCAATTCTTTAAAAATTAAAGAGCTCGATTTAGTCGATGCCTTAGTGGAAGCGTGTGCGACTCGTCTGCGTCCTATTGCTCTTACCACTATTACTACAATGCTAGGCTCTATGACGATCCTAGGTGACCCGGTTTGGTCAGGTTTGGCCTGGGCCATTATTCTTGGACTAGGTATGAGCTCAACTCTCATCCTCTTTGTCTTTCCCCTTCTCTACTACTCATTGGGGAAAAAGACATGGCCGAACTTCCATAATGATGTAAACTAATTAGTTGATGAATCAACTTAAGAAAGTCTGTCTTTTATTATTTTTTCTTTGCTCCTCCCTGACCTCGTTTTCTAAAGAAGAGAGAAAGGGATGGGGCCTTTCCTTAGGCGAAGGTACCGCCAATATTCGTATTGGTGGTCGCCTGCAAGGTATTGGATCTTATAACCCGGGAAGTGGTTTTAAAGACCTTTATTTGAGACGCGCACGAGTCAATCTTCAGTATCAAACTCAAAATTTTCATATGATTTATGTGGAGCTTCGAAATGATAACTCCACCCGTGAGGATCGAGGCGAAGGAAGCCTTTTTATTGGCGATGCTTTTTACGAAATTCCTATCGACATACCTTTCATTGACGACCTCACCCTCTTTCGCTCAAAAGTTGATGTCTCTTACTCCCAAACCTCAAGCTCCAAAAACCTCATTCACCCCAACCGCTCACGGGTAAGTGACTACGCCGCCAACTTTGTGGTCCACAATAGACGGGCCAATAATATCCAAATTAATGGTGGCAACGATTGGATGACCTACCAACTTGTCATTAGTGACGGCATTCAAAATGAAGAGGTTGAAGAGGCCTTTGGCAATGTCACTGTTTCGGGTATTGCTCAACAAAAGCTTACGATTGGGGCCAAAGCCCGTTTCTATTTATGGGGAGAAAAAGCTGAACTTCAAGAAACCTTTTATGGGGCCAAGAAAACCTTAAGTTTTGGCCTTGGAGCCTTCACCAATTCAGACATCCGCTACACCCTAAGTAATGGCGAAGAGATTGCCCACTCAAGAAGCCTCTATAATGCTGAACTCTCCTTTGCCTGGGATAATTTTCGCTTTCTTGCTGAGGGACTCTACTTTCAGGGGGACACTCTTAACCCAAGTCAGAGACGCTTCGGCGATGCCTGGGGAACTTACATGAGAAGTGAATATATCATGGGCAAGATCGCTCCCTACATAGGCCTAAGTTACTTACGAAGAGACAAAGAAAATAGTGATACAAATGAATCGAGCCAGCTTGTTGGCATCAATTACTACGCTCAAAATAAAACGCGACGCTATGGTGTATCCTTTCAAAATCTTGAGTATGGAAACATTCTAAGTAGCCGAAATAAAAAGGAAGTCATGACCTACATCATGATGGATTATTAGGTAAGTTTTTCAAAAAGCTCGCTTCCACTTTGCACATAGTCCTGAAATTACTAAATTTCTCCTACCCTTAAAAACAAACTCAGGACTAATAATGAAACCAATTCTTTCTTTTCTTATCCTCTTCTTAATGAGTGCACCTCTCCTTGCTCAATACAAAGGCGAAGTTTCCTTTTCTCAAGAAGAGATTGACCATCATGCAAAGACAATAAAAGACCTCACTGAAACATCACGAAACTGTCTGCTTCGCTACAAGAGAGAGCATGAAGAATTCTATCAAAGAACTTGCATCAAAAATTTTTGGGGCAAGAAGAAATGCCTTTCAAAATTCTATGGAGAAAGACGCTATACCAAAGTTAAGGGTTCACGCCGCTCTGATGGAAAGAAGCTTGATTACCTCCCCCGTGAACTCGAAAAAGAAGGATTCAATCCTGAACTTGTCAATTATATGGAGGCCACAAGTTGTGTCGGCCTCGCTCTTCAATGCCTAAAAGAAGGCTTTCAATCAACAGGGCAAAAAGAACAGTGGGATCGCATTATGACCTTTGTTCGTGCCAATAATGTCGGTGGAACTGCCCTACAGGATGCTCTTCAAAAAATTGGCTGGAAAATTTATTACTGGAACCCCGTGCCCCACACCAATCTTGTTGAAGCCGCAAAGGAATGGGACAAGGAAGAGAGAAATTGGCTTTCTAAAGGCTGGCATGCTTTTCGTTATGCCAAGGTCATGAATGAAGGAACCTATTGGTTTAATGTGGTTGATGATGCCAATGATTTGGTTGGTTTTGGTGACCAAATCCCCAATAAACTGTATGACTTCCCCTTCTGGGTAGGAACAGCAAATACGGGTTATCACGTTTTTCCAGGTACCTTTGAGAAGGTGGTTGAGGCCCATAGTACCCGCCATATCACGGCCTTTGATAACCTAGAATTCAGTGATTTCAACCCCTTCGCCGAGGGTGGTGGCCCACGCTGGACCAATTCTGAGAAATATCGCTCAGGTCTTTTTGCCCTACCTCCTCTTTAAATAAACCCTTAATTTTTCTCAATTAATAGTCCGAAAAGAGCCTTATGAAAAAGACTCTTTTCTTTATTTTTGTCTTCACAATTTTTCCCTCCCTTATGGCCAACGAGGACCTTGAAAGGCTGGTGACCTTAGCTGAAGATTCACGCGATGTCGTTGTTGAACTTGAAGACCCTCAAGACGAATTTGTCCTTGATGAAGAAACCTCTGACTTCATTTTTTCTCTTCAAGAACTTGATAAGGAAATTGCGGCCATTGTCCCAGACTCTTTAATCGATCCCAACCAAGAAAACCCAGGTCCGGGAAGTGCTATGCCTCACGATCCCTGTGCCGATCAGTATTCTATTGATCAGGCCCTTCCCGATCGTATTCAAGGTCGTAAGTTTCAACTCTACTTCACAGCGACTTTTAGTTAAGGTGCTGAGCTTGGCTTAAACCCAGGCTTTGCGGGAAAAAATAATTATCGCAACTTTATGTTGGGAGAAAGTCAAAGTGGTCACCCCAATGCATATCAAATTAGAACTCTTACCGGACTAGAAAATCGTTACCTCAACACGGAAAGGCCTAGTGATTGGGATGATTTGAGTCTTTTAGAAAGAGCACAACGTCTACAAAGCTTTGCCCAAAGCTATTCTGGAGCTGAGCCTAGCCTAGGACTTATTCTCAGTGAATATGCTATCGCTGATATGACCGCCAATCCTAGTGAATGGCGAAATAGCCTCAATGAAATTAAAGATCATCTGACCTTTGAAGAGAAACTTAAAGTTGCCTCCCATTTTGGAGGCCGCTTTAGTGACAACTATAATTACGATCGAGCAAATGGTGAAGGTCCTAGAGCTGGTGGCATTGTCACTATTGAAGAGATGCTTGAGAGTGTACGAGATAGTACACCTGGTGGTGTCTGTCGCGACGTCTCCCAAGCTCAAAGCCTTATGCTTCAAGAGCTTGGTGTTTCTTCGGACGATATTTACCAAGTGTCTTATAGAACAGCTTCTGGTGGCCACGTCGTACTTGCAGTTAAGGACCCTGATAATCCCAAGCGTATTGTTAAAATTAATTATGATTACACAGATGAAACCGATGACCGCACAGGTGGTGCCGCTCTCATGCAAAACTCTAGTCTGCCTGAATTTGGGATGCAGTATCGTATTTATGATGCTGACGGAAAGCCGGTGGCCACAGTCCCCACTGAGATGGGTGAAGTCTTAAGAGATGTCACTAGAGGCAGAAGATTGAGCGATGGCATCAGTCAAAATCATAATTTGCAAAGAGTTTATATGGACACCCCCTATGGCGTTGGCTCCCTTTTTACTGGAACAACGACCTCGGGAGATAATTTAGTTGGGGTTGCTTTTAGTCGCCGCGGTGACGAGGATCAAACGATCAGCACTGACTTTGGTGTTGCTGCGGTTAAAAGAGATGGAGAAAGGGCAACAGTAACGGTTAGTGAAACTGCGCTTTATAGCTATCTTCGCCAAAATATTCGCTCACCAAGAGTAGAGGCCGGAAACTTCTCCGTAGGCGTCAATGGTGGAGTTAATAGTGAGATGATCATCTCTGACAATACTGCAGCCTATGACTGGGGTGGTGAAAGAACGGGCACTAATTTTGATGCTCGCTTCGGTGTCTTTACTGGAGCAGACCTTCGCTTTGAATCTGATGACGGCAAAACCAGAGCAAGAAGTTCAATTGTGGCCGAAGGCTTTTTAAATCATCGAGAAGAACAAGTTGGACCAGACAGTGGCTATATGCTGGCCTTAGACCGGGTGGAATGGACCACTACTATGGAGAGGGATATTTCTCCGGATATGGTGATCGCAGGAGAAAGTGCCATCGTCTTAAGAAATATAGGAAATACCGCTGCCTTTAGAGGACGCATTATTGATGGTGATCATAACTTTTCTGGAGAGCTCTCCTATCAAGGACCCCTAGGTGATGCCGCCGCATTTAATCCCATGTCCGGTGAACAATTAGGTCTTGGCGTTCAAAAGACATGGGAAAGTCGTAGTGATGGTTTTTTTCAAGACCCCCACTTCAGACTCGATTATGTGAGGGACCTTGATTTTGATCGAGATGCTGTTACAGCAACGTTTGGTCTTAAGTTCTAAATTAGAAACTCACACCCAATTGAAGGTTTAGCCCGGTAAAATAGGTGCGATCGACTTCATCAAGATCTGGACCTGAAGAGCCAAGATCAGCAATTTGTACCCCAGCTCCAATCCAAGTAACGCCGAAGGTGAAGTTTTCCCATTGCCACTGATTACCAATACCAATTTGAGCACCAAGCTTTTTAAATTGAGTTACCTCAATGGCCTCAGAGCTGTTAAAGAAATTATTGTAACCATCACGATATTCACTATCGAGATAGAAGAGATTAGAATCCATATAGAAAGAGTTTCCTGTAAAGAGACGAATACCACCTGAGATGGCCGTACCTTCATACTGATCATAGTAATCATCGGGATCTTCAAGTTGAGAAATACTCAGAGTCACCACGCGATTTTGACCTAGGTAATAACCGGCCTTAACAGAAGTCGCACCATAATCAAGAATAACTCCACGATCTAAGGTCATCATATATTTTTTGTCTGAGCGGTTTGCTTCGGATTCATTCCCAACTGAAATCTTCACACCCTTTTCGGCTGCAAACTTCTTCACTTCAGCGACATTTTCTGGTGTGTTGGCATAGAGCCCGAAAGAATAAACGGCTGCCATTGCCACAGCTGTGAGCTGGTTCCATTTCATGATTTTCTCCTCAAATGATTTGTTTTAACCTGCCCAAAATACCCTAAAATTCTGAAGACTTGGGTCCTTTGGTAAAGATTACAACGCGCTGCCCACAACCAAGAGAAAAGGCCGTAATCTTTGCCTACATAGCTATTTATTTTCAAGGGGTTACAATTAATTAAACCCTTATTTTTACATGCTAGGAGACAAGCGTGGACTCATCTCTCATTCAAAGCCTCTTTCAAATAATCACCAATAATATCTTTGTGATTATTTACCTCTTTGTTGCTGTGGAAACCTTCTTGGCCGTCAGTATTTTCCTTCTTATGAAAAAACATGAGCTCGCACTTCAAGATGTTTCGACCAACCTCCTCAAAGGTTTTAGAGACGCTCCAGATAAAGACTCAACGGCCAATGTTCACGATAACTTTCAACGCTCACTCGATTTTATGAGGTATAAAATTGCTGGAGACGCTTCCCTTAAGAAGGCCTTTTCGGAAAACGCTAAAGGCCTAGGTCAAAGAGGAATTCTTGGCGCCTACTATAAGATCGAAGTCATAGCGAGTTTGATGTCGACCATCGTTCAAATCTTTCCCCTCCTAGGAATTCTTGGAACTATCTTGGCGATCGCCCAAACTGCTTTTCAAAATAGTGGTCAGGTTGATGTCTCCTCTCTTTCAAATGCCTTTGTCCTTGCGATGGACACCACCATCCTTGGCATCTTCTTTTCGATCCTCTTTATGATTATTGAAAGTAGCCTGGCGCCAAAGATTGAGAGAATTATTAATGAAAGCTTAGAGTTCAGAAAGATTCTCGCTAATATCCAACTCACAACAAATGATGAGGGTCAGGCCTAATGGAACGCCCTTACAGGAAACCAAAGAGACAGGCCGTTTCACTAACTTCTTTGTTAGATCTTCTCTTTGTCATGATTTTTGTTTCTTTGATTCAACAAAAGACCGTTGCTCCTGAAAAGAAACCTGTTGTGGCGAAAAAAACACCTCAAGCAAAGCCCGTTCAAACTCAATTTGATATTAAGGCGACTTTTAATTTCTATGGTACACAAGCGAACCCTAACCTTCCTTCTGGTAAGTACATCATGACAGGAAGGTATAATAAGAAAGATGGCGCCCTCAATCTTGGCGGTCTTGCTTGGATTGAAAGACCGGCACGCTACGATATGGTCCCTCTATCAGGGAAAATTGATGCGCAAACAGGTAAATTTATCGGAAGAGTCGAGGCCATTGGCTGTAAGGAATTTACTCTAGAGAGAAAACTTAAAAGAGATAAAACGCCAATAAGTGGCGAATGGGTTGGTTTCTATTCTTGCTCACAAGGAAAAACGGGTCTCACCCTCACTATAGAATAAGCCTTATAAATCTAGCGTGTGATAGAGCTCTTTTCTTTTGGCTTCATACTCAGGGTTTAGAAGAACGTCCTTATTATAAGTAACAATTTTTCTAGTCCCAAGCTCGACAACTTGGCCACCTGCTCCCATTAAGACAGCATGGGCTGCAGCGATATCCCACTCCTTGGTTCCTTGCCCAAGTCTCGGGTTAAGATCAGCGACCCCTTCAGCAACTTTACAAATTTTTAAAGAAGATCCAAAGGTCTTGGCCTCAACTTTTCCATACTTATCTTTTAAAGCGCTAATATAGTCTTCGGTCTCTTGATTTTTGTGAGACTTACTTGAGACCACACGGATAACGCCTTCCTTATAGGGATCAAGAGGAAGTTTAAATTCCATGCCTTGGCGGCTTACATAACTTTCCGTGGCCATTCCATAGTAGGTTTCATTTAGTGCAGGACAATCAACAACTCCTGCCAAAACCTTATGATCTTCAATATAGGCGATATTAACTGTGAACTCATGGCTCTTTTTGATAAATTCTTTAGTGCCATCAAGGGGATCAATAAGAAAGAATTTATCCCAGCTCTTTCTCTGATTGAAAACCTCTTGAGGAGACTCTTCGGAAAGTGATGGAATATTTGGAAAGGCCTCCTTCAAACGGCTGACAATATGTTCACTGGCCTTGAAGTCTGCTTCAGTGACAGGGCTAGAGTCCATTTTACTTTGAACAGCTACATCTTTTTTGTAGTAGTTCATAATAATTTGGCCTGCCTCTTGGGCAATTTGCGACAGCGTATAGAGAAACTCGATGTCGATAGCTGGTGACTTTGAGGACATTAGAGCTTCTTCTCCCACTCATAGGCAGTTCTCACGATGAGATCAAGATCATCATACTTTGGCTTCCAGCCTAGGACTTCCCTGATTTTTTCTGCTTTGCTTATTAAAATAGCAGCATCACCTGCACGACGTCCGACCTCTGCAGCTGGGAAGTCTTTACCCGTCACTCTTTTTACGGTTTCAACAACTTCTCTTACCGTATAGCCATGACCGTAACCACAATTGAGAACGGCACTTTCTTTATCTTTTTCTAAAAATGTTAAAGCGTCCACATGGGCCTGAGCCAAATCATCAACGTGAATGTAATCGCGAATACAAGTGCCATCTTTTGTGTCATAGTCCGTGCCAAAGATCGCCATTTTATCACGCTTACCTGTGGCACATTCTGAAGCAATCTTAATAAGATGAGTCGCATTAGGTGAACATTGACCAACTTTAAGATCAACATTGGCACCCGCCACATTAAAGTATCTCAAAGCAACGTAATTTAATGCAGTCGCCTTGGCCGTATCTTCCAACATAAACTCAGTCATCATTTTAGAGCGGCCATAAGGATTAATAGGGGCCACCATAGTTTCTTCAGTGCAAATTCCATTGGGTGCAGAGTCACCATAGAGGGCAGCCGTAGATGAAAAGATGAAGCGGTTGACTCCATGTTTTACACACAATTCAATGAGGTTCACTGAATTGGTCGTATTATTTTGATAATATTTTAGAGGTTTTTCCACAGACTCAGGAACAACGATGGAACCTGCAAAGTGAAGACACGCCTCAAAGTTTTCTTTGGCCATCAGCTGATCAAGCTTTTCCACTTCTTCTAAATTAAATTGTTCATGTCGACCATAAAGAAGAGATTCTTTTCTCCCCGTTGAAAGGTTATCAACGACGACGATGTCATGACCTTGCTGGCCTAAGAGGTTTAAAACGTGAGAGCCAATATAGCCTGCTCCGCCAGTGATTAAGATTTTCATTTCTTCTCCAGTGAACTCTTCACTACTTTTAATATATTTTCTTTAAACTGCTCTTTACTAAAAGATTCCGCTCTTTTTAAAAGATCTTCTCTCTTATAATCCTTCTTTTCATGGGCATGAATGGCCGAAATCAAGGCCTCTACTGTGGGTTCTTCAAAGAAAGTCGCCACGTCTTCATTTAAGGTCTCAAGGACACCGCCAATTTTTCTTGCAATGACCGGGGTACTAGATGCCAAGGATTCTAGTGGCGTAATGCCAAAGTCTTCAACACCGGGAAAAACAAATCCACGGGCACGGGAAAAGTGATCGATCACTTCTTCACGACTTAAATTGCCAAGAAACTCAATGGTATTTCCCGCCATCAATTTAAGTTCAGCCTCTTGTTGACCACCACCAATAATTTTTAAGGTCTTTCCCATTTGATTAAAAGCCTTTATAGCGAGGTCAACCTTCTTGTTGGGAGCAAAGGCCGTCACCATCAAATAAAAATCTTCTTTAGCTGGTGGGTTTTTCTGGATAGAACGAAAGTCAGCAAGATCAACAAAGGGATGAATCACATCGGCATCAATGCCGTAGTACTTTTGAATTCGCTGACGCACGAAGGCCGAGTTTGCAATAGGAATATCTACATTAGAGTTCGATGCCTTATCCCAAGTGGTAAGAGAATCTCTAAAGACCTTCATGCCCAAGCGCTGATACCAAGGGGCATCTGGCCCAAAGTAATTATCATATTGGTCATAGAGGTAGCGCATAGGTGAATGAATATAACTAATATGCTGACTTCCCTGAGGCTTCTTCACTCCCTTAATCACACAGTGACTTGAACTTAAAACCACATCCGCATCATGGTGAATCTTCAAAGCATCAGCAGCCTTAGGAAAAAGGGGCAGAAATTTTCGGTAGTGCTTATGCACACCGGGAATGTCTTGCAAAAAACTTGTGACAATTTCTCGGTCCTCAATAGATTTTGGAACGCTTCCATGGTCATGGATCAGAGTATAGAGAGGGGCCTCAGGAAAGAGTTCGCAAAAGACCTCAAGAACCCTTTCGCCTCCTCTAAAACCGGTTAACCAATCGTGCATTAAAATAACTTTCATTGCCGCAAGTGTAATAAAACGTAAACAACCTGAAAAATAATAAGTTTGTCGTTATAAAGGGGCTTTTAGCTCTAGTCCTTCTGTATTTTAGCCCTTAAAATATAGTGTATTATTTGTTTAATAAAAGATGTTTAGCCTCTCTTAAACGGCGCGCAAAAAGCATCAAAAAATACCCACCAGCATAGGACGCTATGAAAGTTGTTGAACACCTAGAACTTAAAAAAACCAATCCCCTTTTTAGTTACGAAATAGTTCCTCCTCCACGAGGAAAAACTGCTCAAGAAGTTATCGACATCGTTAAGAAGCTTGCCCCCTTTGATCCTCCATGGATTGATGTGACGGCCCATTCTGCCGGCGCTTTCTATAACGAGAAAAAAGATGGAACCGTTGAAAGAAGAATTTATAAGAAGCGCCCAGGGACCATTGGTATCTGTGGCATTATTCAAAACCGCTTTAAGATTGATACCGTTACCCACCTTCTGTGTAATGGTTTCACCAAAGAAGAAACAGAAGACGCTCTTATCGAGCTTCAATACCTAGGTATTCATAATGTTCTCGCCTTAAGAGGCGACGGTCTCAACTATTCAAAGAAGGTTGATAAGTCCCGCTCAGTTAATCGCTACGCCATTGACCTCGTTGAGCAAATTGAAGACATGAAGCATGGTCGCTTTCTTGATGAGCTTTCAGGAGCCGAGCCACTGCACTTTTGTACAGGCGTTGCAGGTTATCCTGAAAAACATTTTGAAGCTCCCAATATGAAGCTAGATCTTCACTGGCTCAAAAAGAAAGTTGAAGCCGGTGCTGAGTATGTTGGCACCCAGATGTTCTACGATAATAAGCACTATTGGAGTTATGTAGAAGCCTGTAAGGACGAGGGCATTGAGGTGCCTATTATTCCAGGCCTAAAAATTCTTAAGTCTGTTCGCCAATTGCAATCCATTCCCAAGCACTTCTACATCAACTTTCCTGACGAGCTTGTTGATGAAAACCCTGATCATGTTAAAGAGATTGGTATTCGCTGGGCGATCAAGCAAACCGAAGACCTCATTAATGGTGGCGCCCCTTGCGTTCACTTTTACATTATGAACGACACAGAAAGTGTTCTCGAAGTCGTTAAACATTTCCGCTAAACCGGGTATCGACCATGAATTATGAAAAGACGGAAGCTTTTAAAAAGCTTCAATCCCTATTAGAAGAGCGTATTGTTTTTATGGATGGTGCTATGGGCACCATGATTCAGCAACATAAGCTTGAAGAGGAAGACTTTAGAGGAGAGCGCTTTAAAGATCATCAAGGCGACCTCAAAGGCAATAACGATCTTCTTAGTATCACCCGCCCTGATATTATTGAAGAAATTCACTACGAATACCTTAAGGCCGGCTCTGATATCATTGAAACCAACACCTTTTCAGGCACCCGTATTGCTCAAGCTGATTACAATCTTCAAGAAATTGTGCCCGAGCTTAATCGCGAGTCGGCAAGGCTTGCGAAGAGGGCCTGTGAGCGCATTGAAAAAGAAGAAGGAAGACCATGCTTTGTCGCTGGGGCCATGGGACCTACGAATAGAACCGCTTCCATGAGTCCTGATGTGAATAACCCCGCCTTTCGTGCTGTCACTTTTGATGAACTCAAAGCAGACTACTATGAGCAGGCTAAAGCTCTTATTGAAGGCGGAGCTGATATTCTCCTGCCTGAAACTACTTTTGATACCCTAAACCTAAAAGCCGGTCTCTTTGCGATCGCCGACCTTAAAAACGAGCTCAAAAAAGATATTCCAGTAATGATCTCCATTACCATTACTGATCAATCAGGAAGAACCCTTTCAGGTCAAACAGTAGAGGCCTGCTGGAACTCTATTCGCCACGCGAACCCTGTCAGTGTGGGAATCAACTGTGCCCTTGGCGCTAGAGAAATGCGCCCCTTTATGGCCGAGCTTTCTCGCATTGCCCCCATTTATACCTCTTGTTACCCCAATGCAGGACTTCCTAACCCCCTTGCCCCGACTGGCTATGATGAGACTCCTGATATTACTGGAAAGCTCATGCAGGAATTTGCTGAGGAAGGTCTTATTAATATTGTGGGTGGCTGTTGTGGAACAACTCCAGGTCACATCGCTTCCATTGTTAAGCATGTTAAAGATGTTAGCCCAAGAAAGAAGCCCGTGGCCCTGCCTGCTATGCGCCTCTCTGGTCTTGAGCCTCTTAATATTGGTGATGAAAGAGCAACTAAGTTCTTTATGGTGGGAGAAAGAACTAATGTAACGGGTTCTCCTAAATTTGCCCGCCTGATTAAAGAAGGTAAATTTGAAGAGGCCCTCGATGTGGCCAGAAGCCAGGTGGAAAATGGTGCCAATATTATCGATATCAACTTTGATGAGGGACTTATCGATGGCATCGAATGCATGACTAAGTTTTTAAACCTCATTGCCGCAGAACCTGATATCAGCCGCGTCCCTATCATGATCGACTCCTCAAAATGGGAAGTTATTGAAGCTGGCCTCAAATGCATTCAAGGTAAAGGCATTGTGAACTCCATCTCTCTTAAAGATGGAGAAGAAGCCTTTCTTGAAAAAGCACGTCTTATTAAAACTTATGGTGCAGCGACAGTTGTTATGGCCTTTGATGAAAAAGGTCAGGCCGCTGAAAAAGACGATAAGGTTCGAATTTGTAAGCGCGCCTATGATCTACTTGTAGAAAAAGTAGACTTTGATCCCCGCGATATTATTTTTGATCCCAATATCCTCACTGTGGCCACAGGCATGGAAGAGCATAATAACTACGGCGTCGATTTTATTGAGGCCGTAAGAGAGATCAAAAAGGTCTGTCCCGGCGCCCTCACTTCAGGCGGGGTTTCTAACCTTTCGTTTAGCTTTAGAGGAAATAATATTGTTCGCGAGGCGATGCACTCGTGCTTTCTCTATCACGCTATTGATGCTGGTCTTGATATGGGGATCGTCAATGCGGGCATGCTTGAAATTTATGAGGACATCAAACCTGACCTCAAAGAAAAGGTTGAAAATGTCCTCTTTAATCGTAGTCCTGAGGCCACGGACGACCTCATTGAGTTTTCCGAGCAATTTAAAGGCAAGTCAAATAAGAAAGACCGCAATGACCTTTCTTGGCGTGAAAAACCTCTTCAAGAGCGAATTACTTACTCTCTCGTTCAAGGGATTACTGAATTTATTGAAAAAGATACTGAGGAAGCCAGAAAAGAACTTGGTCGCCCCCTTGATGTTATCGAAGGTCCTCTCATGGCCGGTATGAGGGTTGTTGGTGACCTCTTCGGTTCGGGGAAAATGTTCCTTCCCCAAGTGGTAAAGTCGGCAAGAGTCATGAAAAAGGCCGTGGCTTATCTTGAGCCCTATATGGAAGAAGAGAAAAAGGCCAATCCCAATCAAAAAGAACAGGGAACCTTTCTTATTGCTACTGTAAAAGGTGACGTTCACGATATTGGTAAGAATATCGTAGCGGTTGTCCTCGCCTGTAATGGCTATAAAGTTGAAGATATGGGCGTCATGGTATCTTGCGATCAAATACTTAAGAAAGCCGAAGAGATTGGTGCTGACATCATTGGTCTTTCAGGTCTTATCACCCCCTCACTTGATGAAATGATCTTCAATGCCCAGGAAATGGAAAAGAAGGGCATGACAACACCCCTTCTCATTGGTGGCGCTACAACCTCAAAAATGCATACGGCCGTAAAGATAGCCCCTCACTACTCTGGTCCTATTGTTCAAGTTGGTGATGCCTCACTTGTTGTTGATGTTTGCTCTAAGCTTCTTAGTGATAAAGAAGGGGAAAATTATAGAGCTGAAATTAAAGACTCCCAGGCCAAGCTTGTTGAGCGGTTTAATCAAGGAAGTGACAATAAGAAACTTCTCTCACTTGAAGAAGCGCGCCAAAAGGCTCCCAAAATTGACTGGGATAAGATTAAGCTTGAAAGCCCAGACAAAACAGGGATCAGTACATGGGACAATATTCCCCTTGATCAGATTGTTCCCTATATCGACTGGTCACCTTTCTTTTGGACCTGGGAGATGAAAGGCACTTACCCAAAAATTTTAGAATCAGAAAAATACGGCACAGAAGCCAAGAAGCTCTATAAAGACGCCTCTAAGATGCTTAATGACATTGTTAAGAATAATCGTTTCCGCGCGCAGGCCGTGTGGGGACTGTGGCCAGCCAACTCGGAAGGTGATGATATTCGCCTTTATAAAGACGAAAAAAGAGAAGATACACTTGAGGTCTTTCACTTCCTACGTCAACAAAAGCAAAATGATGAAGAAAGGCCATATCGTTCCCTTGCTGACTTTGTTGCGCCTAAAGGATACCAAGACTATTGCGGTGCCTTTGTTGTGACTATGGGTAAAGAAGTTGAGGCCTATGCCAAAACTTTTGAAGAGGCAGGTGACGACTATTCTTCCATCATGGTTAAGGCCATTGGCGACCGCTTGGCCGAAGCTCTCGCTGAAATGCTCCACAAGAAAGTCAGAGACAATTGGAAGTTTGGTTTAAAAGAAGAGCTTACTCAAGAAGATCTCGTTAAAGAGAAGTATCGAGGTGTCAGGCCAGCTCCTGGCTATCCAGCATGTCCTGATCACACCGAAAAAGAAATCATCTGGCGCTTATTAGAGGCCCAAAAGAATACTGGAGCAACTCTAACTGAAAACTTTGCCATGTATCCAGCAAGTTCTGTGTCTGGCTTTTATATGCAATACCCAGACTCCAAGTACTTTAACTTGGGAACAATTGGCGAAGATCAGCTTGAGGAATACGCCAAGAGAAAGGGTAAAACCGTAGAAGAAATGAGAAGGTGGTTAGCGCCAAATCTCTAAGAGTCTTTTTTAGATCATTTTTTTGAAAAGTTATGGCCAACTTGTTTGGCCATTTCTTTTGCTAGCGCAGGAGCTGCGGTAAGACCGGGAGACTCTATGCCAAGGAATTCAAAGTAACCTTCCACACCATGCTCTAAAGAGGTCCCCAACCAAAAGTCACTAAAGAGCTCACCGTGACGCTTAATTTTAGCGCGAATACCACAGTAGTCCTGTTGCAAGTCCTCTCTTTCAATGCCTTTAAAGAGTTTTGAAATGGCAGGGTACATCTCCTCGACAAGGTTTTCATTAAGACTATGCTCGTAACCTTTAGGGCATTCTTGGGTATCGGGGCCAAAGCGAACAACACCACCGTCAAAATCAAAACTCGTATGAACACCAAGCCCTTTGAGACCTTTTGGAGGTACTGGATAAATCAGAGAGTCCGTATAAAACTTCTTATTTAATTTAAGATAATTTCCTTTAACCCAATAGGCCTCAAAGTCATCTAGCCCAAGTTGTCTTCTTAACGAGGGCGCAAAGGCCCCCGTAGCATTGATAAAAATATCACAGGTAAAGGTCTCTCTATTGGTTCTAATCTCAAAAACATTTCCTACTTTAGAAACTCCAGTGACTTCATAATCATTCATTAAGGGAATATTTTTTTTGAAAAGAACATCGCGAATAGCGGCAGTGGCCGCACTTGGAGAAATAAAGCCACTTTGAGGTGAGAAAAAGGCTTCCTCTACAAAACAGTAATTCTCTAGAGTGCTTAACTCGTCTCCCTTAACCCATCTAAGACCTTGGACGCCATTTGTCTTTGCATGGTCAAAGAGCTCATCTAAGACCTCAACCTCATCAACAGTTGCGGCCACCAGGTATTTTCCACAACGAGAAAAGGGAATATTGAGTTCATGCGCGAGCTCTTCCCACAGGGAATTACCTTCTAGACAAAATTTGAGTTTAAGAGAATCCGAGGGATAGTAGAGTCCAGCATGCATCACACCACTATTTCTTCCGCTAGCGGCATCGCCAAAGTAATGGCCCTTCTCAAGAAGGGCCTTGTCCGCATCAGGAAAGATCTTGTGAATTTCTCTTAAGGTCAGCAGGCCAACGATACCGCCACCTGCAACGAGAATAGGTATATGCATGCCTCATCTTAACCCACCTGCAAAAGAGAGTCGACTAGGCTTTCATAGGGAGAATGACCATAGAAGAGCACCTGTTTTCCTTTGGTGACTTCTTTGACTGGCCTAGTTGTTCTCTTTTTTTGAATATTTTCTAAAAAGAGGTCAATTTCTCTTAGTTTAATATTTAGAACCTCCTGCTCTTCAGGCTCAAGCCAGATCTTCTTCATGCGAAGAGTGGCACCAGGGTGACGCTCAAAGCGCACATTAACGAGAGAAGAAAAAAGCTCTTTGATTTCTGCTTTCGTTCCCTCACGACAGGTAAGAAGGGGAAGCCACTTCTCTCTTTGTTGCCAATTGAGTTCATAAAAACCTTTGTCATAGGTCAAAATCTCTTGATCCAAAAGCTTGCGACAAACCGCTTTTAAAAGAGCTTCTTTAAGACCAGTTTGCTCTTCAAGCTCTTTTAAGAAAAGTCCTCTTTTTTCAAGGGCTTCGATAACAATTCTTTCTACTATTAAAATACTTCCTTTCATTTCTATCCTAAGCTTAAATTAAGCAGCTGAGTTGAGATATTCTTTAAGACGACGGTCACGATCAAACTGAACTCTTAAGTCTCTTTTGGCGACCACGCCAGTTCTTTGGCTATTTATATCGTCAAAGACATCGCCCCAATCAATAGTGCGAGCATGACCTTCCCTTAGGTAACATTGAAAGGCCTCAAACTCTTTAAGCTTCATTTCAGCGCCATGAAAAAGACGAAAGAGACGCGTTCTTTCGATTCCTGTCATGTCCGAGTATTGATCAAAGGTCTTCTTGCCTACGCACTCGATAAACGCTTTTATTGTTTCTTCTTGTAACCTCGTCACATTCAACCTCCTGGTTATTCATCATCGTTCTATTGCTAAAATGAACTAAGCAAAGCCCATGCCTACTTTTTTATTGGCCAAAGTATTAGAATTTCATGCTCCGCGCTGGGACGGCCTGAAATTTTGGTCTAAAATGGACTGAAGTTAAGGAGATTTAAATGCTTTGTGTCATGAGCACGAATATTCGTTTCGCCAATCCCCATGATGGAGAAAATGATTGGGTCCACCGAAAGACCTTTCTCACGGATCTTATAAAGCGGGAGAACCCTGCACTTTTGGGCACACAAGAAGGGCGTGAGCCTCAACTTAGAGAAATGGCCGAACTCCTTAGCGAGTATCACCTGGTTGACCAACATAGAGATTGGATTACCGAGCGAATGTATCCTTGCATCTTTATTAAGAAAGAGCGCTTTGAGGTAAAGGGCTCAGGAGATATTTGGCTTTCTGAAACTCCTGATATCCCAGGCTCTAAATCCTTCGATTCGGCCTTTCCTCGTCTTTGCACCTACGCTCACTTATATGACAAAGAATTAGACCTCGACCTTACTTATGCCAATTGTCACTTAGATCATATGGAAGAGAGTACCAGAATTGAGCAGGCCAAGGTTCTCTGTCGTGAAATAAAGAAAATTAAAAAGGAAGGTCAACCACTAATTCTCTCTGGTGACTTTAATACCTCACCAAAAGGACCAGTGAGAAAGATTTTTGAAAGTGAAGTGTGTCACCTGCAAGACCCATGGTTTCTCCTCAATAAAGAAGAAGAAACTAGCTTTCATAAATTTGATGGCGTAGACCCCGATGGTTCAAAGACTCGTATTGATTGGATTCTTCACGAGGCACCACTCAAGCATCAGGATATTTATCTTGTAAAGGACCATAAAGAAGGTCGCTATCCATCAGACCACTTCTTTGTGGTTTCTCACCTTATTAAAGGCTAAGAAATCTTTTCTGCGATTCGGGTTCCCAGCTTTTGATAAACTTCCATGCCCTGCTTTGTTTTTTCTAAGAGAACAGAATCAGGCGCCCACTTTCCTTTTTCTCCTAAGACAATGACAGTGGATCCTCCGAAAAGAAAGTAGCCCTTCTCCTCTCCTCTTTTAAAACTTCCCGACATAGGACGACTTTGTACAATTTTACCGACACAAATCGCCCCCACTTCTACATAAGCGAGCTTTCCAAAGTTTTTCGTTTCAAGGATGGTTACCTGTCTTTCATTCACGGCAAAAATCTCAGGATTTTCCTTGAGAGCAATGGGATTAACAGAATGAAGAACACCAGGAACACGGTAATGGTCTAGAATTTCACCATCATCTGGAAAATGAAAACGATGGTAATCAACAGGACAAAGTCGTGCGAGAAGACAAGGTCCATGTTCAAAGTCTTTGGCCCACTTTTCATTTGAAAGAAGTGCCTGACCACCCAAGAGATCACCCTTAACGGGCACATGATCCTCTGGCCCTAAGCTATCATAGCCAAAGTAGCGGGCCTCACAAAAGGCCGGCATTAGACCATCACTGGCCTCAAATGGTCTAAAGCCATTTCGAAAACGTCTGATAAAAAAGCTATTGAAAGAACCGTAGGGGTTATCTTCAGACCTCCCCTCTTCCGGTAAATATTCTTCTATCTTGATATTAAAGTCGCGAATGAAGGGCTTCACTTTCTTTTGCGACCAAGAGCTTTCTTGGGCCATGCCATAGAGAACACTTAAGGGTCTTTTGATCAGCCACTTGGATAGGCCCTTGCCGGGAGTGCTTTGGTAAAGCCAGCGCACCGCCTTATCTCCGTAGACTTTCTCTGTTTCAACCTTATCTAACTCTCTATTAAAGTACTTTATTTCCAAGGACTTAGCCCCTTTTTGACCAGAAGTTTACAAATAACTTTCTTGAATAAAATCTTCTGAGAAATTATACCTATAGTAGGGGTTTTTGGCCCCCCTCAACGCTTCCTTAAATGAAAAAGTACAACATTTGCGCATTTTAAGATCTTTCGGAGGTTGGTAGCTCATGAACAAATTAAAGTTGATCACTGCACTTTCTACTTTCGCTGTAGCACTTAATGCCTACGCCCTCTTCGGTATGGGTGAGGAAGAAGAAAAGAAGAAAGCCCCCATCCCAACAGACCTAATAACGACCGAAAGGCTCAATCTCCTTGAGAGCGAGAAAAATACTATTAACGTTTTTGAAAATAATGTGAAGTCTGTTGTTAACGTGAGCAATATCCGTATCGCGCGCACAGGCTGGTGGTTTCACTCAGAAGAGATGGAAGTTCCCGCTGGGGCTGGCTCTGGTTTTGTATGGGATGATGATGGTCATATCGTTACGAACTATCACGTTATTGCTAATGGTGACTCGTTTGTTATTTCCTTTCATAAGGACAAAGAAACTTATGAAGCTGAAGTTGTGGGCGTTTACCCTCAAAAAGATATTGCTGTACTAAAACTCAAGAAGAAACCGAAGAAACTTTATCCTATTAGACCTGGCGTATCTAAGAGCTTAAGAGTTGGCCAAAAGGCGCTCGCTATTGGAAACCCCTTTGGTCTTGATCACACTATGACCTCGGGAATTGTTTCAGCAACCGACAGAAAAATCCGCGGGGTCGCCAATGTCACCATTCACGGCATGATTCAAACCGACTGCTCCATTAATCCAGGTAACTCAGGTGGTCCCCTCTATGACTCCCAAGGTAAGGTCATTGGTATGAATACTATGATTTATTCGGCCTCTGGTTCATCTGCTGGGGTTGGGTTCTCAGTTCCCATTGATATTATCAAAAGCATCGTGCCTCAAATCATCAAGCATGGAAAAGTAAAAAGACCAGGCCTTGGTATTCAACTTCTTGAAGAGCGACTCAAGTATCACTTTGGTATTGAGGAAGGAATTGTTATCAAATACGTCGACCCCAAAAGCCCTGCCGCTAAAGCCGGTTTAGAGGGAATGAGCCGCGACCGTAGAGGACGCTATCTACTAGGAGATATTCTCCTTAAAATTGATGGCAAAGAAGTAAATAACTATGACGAAATTTTTAATGTTCTTGATAACTACAATGTCGGAGACGAGGTTAAGATTACCTTTTTAAGAGGTGATGAAAAGAAAACTACGACTCTTAAGTTAATGGAGCTCTAACTTAGAGCTACGAGAGGTCCTTCTTTCTCAAAATAAGAAAGAGAAAGAATGGGCCTCCTAAAAATGAGGTCACAACGCCTACAGGTAAAACGAGCCCTGCCATTAAGACCTGAGAAACCAGGTCACAAAGGACAAGAAAAGCTCCTGAAGCGAGGAAGGTAGGAAAGAGCGCCTCTTTAAAGTCGACTCCCCATAGCTTTTTAACGAGATGGGGAACGATGAGACCAATAAAAGCGATTGGTCCAGAAAAGGAAATCACCAAGCTCACGGCCAAACTCAAAAGAACAAAGACCTCTAACCTAAAACGCTCTATATTAAGCCCACGGGCGATGGCAAAGGTATCGCCAATGGCCAAAGTATTTAAGGCCAAGGAACGCTTATTTAGGTAGATCAGGGTCATAAAAGTTAAAGGAATCAATAGGCCAAAGGCTTCATATCCAACAACAGACAAATCCCCCAAAGTCCATTGGATGATTTTCTTTGTGTTAAAGCTGTCATTGATAAAGTGAAGAAAAACAATACAGCTTGAAAAGAAAAAACTCGCTACAACTCCAGAGAGGAGAAGAAGGTGAGGATGGAAACTCCACTTGGTGCGGGCAATTAAGTAAATGATAAAGATCGTAAGAAGCGCTCCCAAGAAGGCAAAGAGCCCTGTCACTCCCATGCTTAAAAAATTTATTGAAAAGGTTATCCCTAAATAGCCCGTTAAGGTAATCGCTAAGCTTGCCCCAAAGGCGGCTCCAGCTGATACGCCAAGGGTGTAGGGGCTTGCAAGATCATTTCTAAAGAGATTCTGAAAGACTAGCCCAGTAAGGCCCAAAATAGCTCCTGCGCAAAGTCCCATAAAGACTCGTGGCAACCTCAAATCGAAGAGGATAATCTTGTCAACGTCACTTTCGGTGAGAGGACTAATCAGACCTTCTTGGCCAACAAAAACCCCTAAGAAGATGGCCAATACCCAAATAAAGAGAAGAAGAGATCCTTTAAGGCCCTTCACTAAGAACCTCCCCTCTTTGTGTACTGAGAGGCAAAAAGAAACCTTCATCCCCCTCAATGTCTACCCATTTAAAATCTATATCGTACGTCTCTTTTAGATGATCCGAAGTAAAAATCTTTTCTCTTTCACCATAAAAGAGAACTTCTCCCTTCTTAAGGAAGAGGGCCTTGTCAGCGATTTTATAACTCCAATAGAAGTCATGACTTGAAATGATAAAAGAACAATTCTTTTTCTTTTGCCAGGATAGTAAGAAATGGGCGATAGAATCTTTTACTCGTGGGTCTAATGCCTGAAAGGGTTCATCAAAAATAATCAGAGGAACATTCTGATAGAGTGCTGCCGCTAGAGCGACGCGCTTTAATTCTCCCCCACTGAGATACTCCATAGGTCGATTAAGAAGGTTTTCTAGATTAAGACCTTCCACAATCTCACCGAGAAGACCTTCGTCTTCACCATGGCCTAGTTTTAAAAGGTTGTAGCGGCTATAACTCAAATATTTTCTAACGGGTAAGCCGACTTGAAACTCCGGAAACTGAGGAACGATCGTCATAAGCTCCGCTCGCTTTTCAGAACTTAGATGAAGAAGATCATGACCATCAATTTGGAATTGAAAAGGAGGGATACTTAACTGTGAGTTCTGAGCTCCCGCCAAAGTCATTAAGAGAGTACTCTTGCCACTGCCATTGGGTCCCATAAGAACCAATGTCTCCCCCTTTTCTAAAGAGAAGGAAATCTCTTTTATAATGGGACAACTTTCAATTTGAACACTAAGGGCATCTAAGGCCAGCCATCTTTGACTTTCATTAGAGGACATTGGCCACATCCTCCATCAGCTTGAGAACATCTGGACCGGGAATAACGGTATACTTTTTATTGAAGACTATTACTTGAGGAAGCTTCTTCATTTTTAGCTTCTTCCTTAAAAGATCCCTAATTGCCCCAGGCTTAAGTTCAGGTGAGCGATTAAAGAAAATAAGATAATCCACGTCACTTTTTAGAAAGGTCTCTGCACTAATCTCTTTATAGCCTTTTTTAAAGGGGGCGATATTCTTAAGACCAGTGAACTCAATGACATCACTAAGATAGGAGTCCTCAGCTCCGATAACAAAGCCCTTAAATTGATCTAGACTACCTTTCAGGTCTAAAACAGCATAGAAGCTGCCCTCAATGGCCTTCTTCTCTAAGATTTTTCGATTCTTATTAAGAAGAGTTTTAAAATGAGAACCTCTATCAGATTTAAACTCAGTCCCTAACTTTATTATAGAAGACTCAATATCATCTATGCCATTAAAGGGATATTCCTTTACTTGAAGATTCAGCTTCTTGGCAAAATTATAGAACTTTGAACCTTTGATAGGCTGAGAAAGAATAATTTTTGGTTTTAACTTTACGATCTTCTCATAAGAGGGAGTAAAAGGTGTTCCAAGCCGAGGAAGACCTGCTCCACGGTCATCACAGAACTGACTAATGCCAACGAGTTTCTTTTGCACCTTAAGAAAGTGCAGTGTCTCAGTAATGGCCGGGGACATAGAGACAACTTGAGCAAAAGAGCTCACTTGAAAGAGGAGAAGAAAAAATAAGGTCTTAAAAGGAATCACTGAAAACTTCTCTCCCATGTCAGGAGTAAATTACGATCAGGAGTACCAAAGTTTCTTATCTCTTCGTATTCACGATTCATTATATTTTTCACCTGCAAAAGGAATTTATCTCGACTTTCAGTATAACCTATCGAGGTATCAAAGGTTAAATAGCTCGGCATCCTGACCTGATTGGTGTCATTCCTTGAACCCACATAGAGCCCTTCAAGGTCTAGATAAAGATTGGAACGTAATTGGTACCTTACATTTCCATTGAAGCGAACTCGTGGTCTTCTTAGAGCATAACTTCCTGTATTGGGATTATAGGCCCTTAAAAAATTACTCCCTAACCTGAAATTAAAACTTTGATATCGAAGAGAACCCTCCCACTCTAAGCCTCTATTTTCTTGAGCTCCAAGATTTACATAGCGATTAGAGCTGCTGTCATAGTCGACAAAATTGGTATAGCGAATACGAAAGAGGCTGATCTCACTACTTAAGTTTCCCTCTTGATAAAGAAGACTCAGCTCCTGAGAAATCGAATCTTCAACCTTTAGGTTACGATTCCCGATATTTGAAAAGGTTTGATAGAGACTTGGCACCTTAAAGCCTGTTGCCTGATGGGCCTTGAGAGTAAAATTTCCAAAGGACTTTCCTAGGGCTAGACGATAAAGTCCTTTGGTTTCAACAGATTGAACTTTTTCAACTCGGCCACCAAGTTCTGAAAAATAGCCCGCCCTTTCATAACGTAGGTGCGAATAAAGTGAAAGTCTTTCTCTACCAATAGCATCCCTTAGCTCACTATCTAGGGCGACCGCGACTTCTTCTTCTAAACTTAATCCCGAAGCAAGCTCAATACTATTACCTATATAAGAAAGGTTATTCAGCTCTAGTCTTCGATTCTCACCTTCATAGATGTAGTTGGTTGTACCTACTAGTGAGTTTGATTTAACTTGGCGCCACTCTCCATTTAATTTCAAATTTAAGAGATTATGAAGAGACTTCTTCCAATAGGCACCAATGAGGCTTGTTTCATAATTGGTTTCATTTCCTCTGACATCTCTTGAGGAATTATCAAATTCTGAGAAAGAATCTTGATAACGTCCAATAATCCCTACTTCACTATTTTTCCATTTTGTGGAGGCCTTCAACTTAAGAGTCGAAGTTTCATGACCATCGGCTTCGGCATTGACTGTTTTCTTTTCGTTAAAACTCGATATTCCCGTAGAGCTTTCTGTAGAAAAGTTAAAGAGAATAAGGTGATCATCTTTCCTATGACCCGTATTTCCCGACAGGCCCATTTGGCCAAAAGAACCCACTTGTGCGCGTGCCTGATGGTTTAAACGACCTTTAGTTGTGATATTGATGACACCACCAATGGCCTCAGCCCCATAGAGAACCCCTTGAGAACCTTTAAGAATTTCAATGGACTCAATATCCGAAGTATTAAGAAACTCAAGCCTAGCTCCGCCTCCAATGGCCGTAAGATCAGTTACTCGTACACCATCAATAAGTATCAAAGTATGCCTATTGGAAGTTCCTCTTAAGAAGAGAGAACTCGCCTTACCAAAGGCTCCACTTGTAAAAAGATTGAGACCGGCCTGTTTCTTAAGAAGGTCGGCCACATTTCCTGCCCCACTCTCTTGAATGGTCTTCTCGTCAATTTTGAGAATACTTGAAGTACTTTTAGGGTATTCACGCTCAAAACGTTCAGCCTTCACAATGATGGGTTGCTCAGTCTGCTCATCTGCCTGTAAAGGCAAAAGAAAGAAAGAGCTCAGAATCAAAAGGGAGAAAGGTCTCATAAGAATTCCTTACGCGGGATAGGCTTTCCCTTCTAGTGAAGAGAAAGGGTGAGAAGGATCGGACTTATGAGAGACTCTTTATCTCAAATACCGTTGCGCGACAGTGCTGGATTCACACCAGACTTCACTTCTCACAATTCATTTATGTCATATTGGGATCCATTGCATCCCGGACTCCTTCTCCAATAAGATTGAGAAGAGTTAATGTAGAAAAGAGGGCTCCTGCAGGATAAACGGCCAACCACCAAGCAACTGTGAAGTGCTTTTGCGCCTGGGCCAAGAGTTCACCCCATGATGGAGTAGGAACTGGAAGACCAAAGCCAAGGTAATCAAGCATGGAGAGCGAAATAACATTATTAGAAATAACGAAAGGAGCAAAGGTAATGACCGGAACCATCGAGTTTGGCAAAATATGCTTAAAGATAATGACTCTATTTCTGGCACCCATTGACCTGGCCGCTTCAACAAACTCGCGCTTACGATTTTTTAAGAACTCCCCTCTCACATAGTAGCTGATAGGTACCCAGCCAAAGACAGAAGAGATGGTCACAAGAAGGAGCATGTTAGGGGTAAAGATACTAATCAAAATAAGAAGGAGGAAGAATGTTGGAATGGTACTAAAAACCTCGACCAGTCTTTGACCTACCATATCCACTCGACCACCAAAGTAGCCCATCACACCACCAAAGCTAACCCCTAAAATCAAACTCAGAAGCCACACCAAGAAGGCGTAGGAAATAGAGTACTTAAAGCCATAGAGAATACGAGCAAAGACATCTCTACCCGACTCATCGGTTCCCATAATATTGGTACCTGTTGGCTTTGATGGGTATGAATAAACTTCTTCATTTGACTCAAATGGATTCCAACGAATGATTGGCCAAAGGGCCCCATCGTCTTCAGAGAGCTGAAGCTTTTTGTAGTTCACTACCAAAGTATTCGAGATACCAAAGTCTTTAGGATGGTAATCCACAAATACCGGGAAATAGCTATTACCCTCATAAGACAAGTAAATTGGCTTATTATTGGCAATCATCGGTGCAGTAAGAGTGGCGAAAACCATCAAAAGAAAAGCGATCAAAGAATAAAACGCTGACTTACGGGCCTTAAATCGGCGCCATCTCTTAAGTGTAAGGTCGTTAGATATAAGACGTTCTATCATTTGAAATCAATCCTTGGATCAACGAGGACATAGGCAAGGTCACTAATCAGGTTACCCACAAGCATGAGGATAGACTGAATAAAAGTAAGACCCATAATTACGTTGTAGTCACGCTCAAGAACTGACTGATAACCAAGTAGCCCCATACCATCGAGGTTGAAAATGGTTTCAATCAAAAGAGAGCCCGCAAAGAAGATTGAAAGGAAACTGCCGATTCCTGTCACAATAGGAATAAGCGCATTTCTCAATGCGTGCTTAAGGTAGACTACTTTTTCAGAAAGACCCTTGGCCCTCGCTGTTCTAATGTAATCTTTCTTAATCTCCTCAAGAAGGGAGTTCTTCTGAAGCATGGTGAGAACAGTAAACTGGCCAATCATGTACGAAATACAGGGCAGGATAAAGTGGTGGATACGGTCCGCCACTTTTCCCCAAAAGCCATAATAAGCGTAGTCATCTGAATAAAGCTCACCGGCAGGGAACCAATCAAAGAATTGGCCGCCAGCGAAGAAAACAATCAAAAGAATCCCCAACATAAACCCGGGGATGGAGTACATCGCCATGATCACAAAACTCGAGCCGTAATCAAACTTAGAGCCATTGAAAATGGCCTTAGAAACCCCTAAAGGAATACAGATAAGATAGGACAAGAGAAGTGAAATAATCCCAAACTGTAACGATACAGGAAATTTACTCATGATGACGTCAGTAACAGGCTCTTCGTAGGTAAAACTCTCTCCGAAGTCGAATTTTGTGAGATTCTTAAGCCAAATCCAGTAGCGCACGTGCATTGGCTTATCAAAGCCATACTGTTTCTTAAGCGCTTCAATAACCTCTTCAGAAATTGCCGAAGAGTCATTAGAGCTGCCAACGCTAGCGGCATCACCAGCACCTGCACCTCCAAACTGAAGTTCCTGAAGCTTTCTTTCCACAGGAGAACCCGGGGCAAGGTTGATGATGACGAATACAATGAGAGTCACCCCAAAAAGCGTAGGGATCATCAAAAGGATACGTCTGAGAATATACTGTAACAAGGTTTTCTCCTGTCTTTACTCGTCTTTGCTCTACATGGACTTACTTAGAGATCGTCCAGTACTCAGTCCCAATACCAAACTTAAAAGTGTCCTTTGGTCTTTGAATGCGGTCGTTATATCCATAGAAGCCAAACTTACTGTTAAATAGGAAGGCGTAAGGTACATCTTCAGCGATGATCTTATAAACTTCACGTAGGATGGGAATCCTCTTCTCACGATCAAGAGTCGTTCTGGCCTTGTCGATCAACTCATCAACGCGATCATTTTTGTAACTAACAAAGTTTGATCCTTTATTAGTCGCAGAAGCAGAATGCCAAATTTGCTTGGGGTCATAATCAACAGCTCCACCAGACCAGCCAAGGCGAACAGCTTCAAATTTTCTTTCATTAAGTAGTGTAATGAAGGTGTTCCACTCAACAACTTTAATCTGAACATCAATACCGGCCTTCTTAGCATCTTGTTGAAAAGTCACAAGATACTTCGTGAACTCTTTATTGGGCTCAAGGATAGTAAAACTAAAGGGAGTTTTCTTGCCATTGATCACCTTATCGAGGACTTGGTCACCATCCGTATCTTTCCACCCATGCTTTCTTAGAAGTTCTAGAGCCTTCTTAGGATCAAAAGGAATGGGCTTCACATCAGGGTTTGCATAAATAGACTGCTGATACCAAGGACCTGTGGCAGGAAGACGAAGACCATAATCATACTTTTCAATCATCTTCTCGCGATCAACCAAGTGGTAAAGCGCCATACGGACATCTTTTTCTTTAAAGAGGTCATTCTTCAGGTTCCAGCCAATGAAGCCATAACCCTTGGGCGCACTATTTTGGTACTTAACTTTTTTAACAGATTTCCCCCACTTCTTTCCTCCAGTTTTCTTTACAAATTCTTCAGCAGTAAGAGCGTTGAAATCGAGGTCACCTTTTTCAAGTCTTTGGATGGCAATATTGCCTTCCTTAATGAAGCGCATGCGAAGACGCTTAAACTTATTCTGCTTGGGATAAACAGTATTACCCCACCAGTCAGCATTCTTTTCAAGAACGATATACTTACCTCTTCTCCACTCTTTGAGAGTGTAGGCACCAGTTCCCACAAGAGTTTTATTAAGTTCTTTTTCTTGATCCTCTGATGGGTTTTCATAGAGGTGCTTAGGAACGATAGTCATCCCGGCAACAACATCAAAGTTAGCAAAGTACTTTCTCTTGGCCTTAAATTGAACCTTCTTACCGTCCTCAAGAATGCTACATGATTCAATATTTTCAAAGTAA
>JAUIBX010000199.1 GCA_030427595.1 Bacteriovoracia bacterium
ATAGACCCTGGACTTAGCTTAGCAGTATACTTTTTTTCAGACTTTCCTTTTTCTGTATCAACCATTTTTCGGTAATAGTACGATTCAGATTTTTTGTGATCAAAAAGAGCGGCTTCAAAAACAGCTGCACCTAGGTCACGACTCTTTTCTTTGATAGCTCTAAAGCGCTCAAAGGCATCTTTAACTTTTTCTTCCATTTCAGCTTTCTCATCAATAAGGCTGATGATTTGTCTTTCAAGACTACCAACAGCTTCTTTGAGTTCAGAAACTTCAGAGTTATTTCCATCATGATGTTCAATATCATGATAGAAAGATGCGAGTTGTTCTTCTAGTCCTTTTAGAGAATTCCACAGCTCATCAAATGAACCGTATTTCTCCTGAAGAGCGTAGAAATCTTTCAATTGCTCTTCTAGGCTATGAAGACTAGCGTGAAGTTCACTAGGGCGACCGTAACGAGCTTGCTCGTCATACAGATCGATCAATTGAGTTTCTAGGCTATAGACCATCTCTTTGACCTGATCTGGACTTAGATCTTTTTTAATAAAGCTCATAAGGTACCTCACAGATGTTTTAAATTAAGCAGCTTTTTTCTTTACGAAAATCCAGTTTGAATTGTCTTTTTCACTTCTGATCATTTGGATTGAAACGTTTGTAGGCTTCATTTTGTAAGTGAAAGTGTAGTTGAAGGCCATGTTAAGCTCGTTAGAGTCAACACCCTTTTGAAATTTTCCGTAGAAAAGCTTGTTATTTGTACAAGGTGCAATTTCTTTGAAGAAATTCTTTCCTTCAGCTGTTGAAGGATCTACACCTGCAAGTTCTGATTCATAACGGTTGTAGAGTAGAATCTTACCTTCGTCGTCTACTTTAACAGCTCCGTAATCTAGGTTGTCGACATCTCCGCGGTCAAGATTGTCGAGTCTGCTCAAAACGCTTTGATCGATAAAGCTCATGACATTCTCCTTGTGTATGTTGTCACAATATTGTTTCGCATAGACCACATTACGGTGTTTTAATGAGGAGCATTAGAGAGCTAAAAATTCCGTCTAAGATTAATCTAAAAAAATTAGTGAAGTCTAGTAGTGTCAAAGCAGTAGGGGGTAGTTAAATACCTGAAATAGTTTAGAGGTTTAGAAATTCTAGAAGAAATTTTTAAGGAAAATTTACTATTTATTTTTCTTTATAAAGACTTTTTAAGAGACAAATTTTCTGTCTAAGTTTCAACTTGTGACGGCCATCTTTAGACCCCCTTATACTCATTAAAATTATTTAATTTTTAGTTGAGGAGACTGCTCAATGAAATTACTTCTTACTCTACTTACGGCCTTTCTTATGACCTCGGTCCTTGCAGCGGACCTCTATGACTTAAAAATGAAGAAGACTGATGGGGAGACTCTTTCTTTTTCTGAACTAAAAGGAAAAACGGTCTTATTTGTGAATGTGGCCACTCGCTGTGGTTATACCGGTCAGCTTGATGATTTAGAGAAGCTCTACCAGAAATATAAGGGAAAGGACTTTCTTATCGTCGGTATACCTTCCAATGATTTTGGTGGGCAAACGCCAGAAGGAAATAAAGAAGTCGCTAAGTTTTGTCGCTTAAAGTACGGCGTATCCTTTCCTTTAACAGCGAAAACTCCCGTGAAGGGCGATGGGAAACCGGAGCTCATTAAACTTCTCCTTCAAGGCCAAGAGGATATTGGTTGGAACTTTGAAAAGTTTCTTGTGGATAAGAATGGAAAAGTTGTTCAGCGCTTTAAGAGCCATGTCGAGCCTATGGCAAGTGAGCTCACTAAGAAGATTGAATCAGTTCTCTAGTTATTGAAGAAGCTGGCGACAGTAGCGAGGTCAAGACCTTGTTCTTTAAAGTGCTCTTTTAAGAAGAGCTCTTTAAGCTGCAGCCTGCCTTTCTTAACGAGGCCAGCTTTATGTCCCTTAAGGGTCACAAAGTAAAAGTCTTCGAAGTTAAACTTTGTAACCTCCGCTTTCTTTGATTTACCAAAGGCCTCCTGAAGGAGGCTTTGGCCGAGAGTTTCACTATCCGGAGGTTGATTGGCCTTAATGATGGCGTTGGCCTCGGCCATGTCTTCATTTGTGAGTTGAATAAACTCGAGACCAAAGTTACTTAGGGTCGTTCCATAGGGACAGTGTAAGCAATTTGTTTTGCAACAAGACCCTCTATTTTTGAGAAATTGTGAGGTGTGGACGTTGTTGCCTTCCTCGTTGATATAGAAAAGTTCGCTCATATTTCACCAACTAATTTTCAATTCTTTCTAGGAATTGATTCAATTTTGCCTGAGCCTCTTTAGGCTTCTCTGTAAAAACGGAATGACTTGCTCCTTTAATCACAGCAACTTCACTCTCTTTAATTTTAGCGGCAAAGTGTCTGGCCGTCTCTGGTGTCGCTTCGTCATGTTGACCTACAATAAAAAGAGTAGGGACAGAAAGTTTTTTGAGATCTTTAGTACGATCATATTTTTTTAAGGTTCCAGTGGCGCAAAATTCACTAGGGCCCCACATATGCTGATAAACTTTATCACCATGGTAATTAAGAATTCTTGGTGGTGCCCAGTCAGGCCGCGCCTTCAGGCGGTAAACATGCTTGGCGTAGTAAGCTTTGACGGCCTCTTTGTAGACTTTACTGTCCGTCGCTCCGACTTCTTGGCAATACTTAATCACCTTTTGGGTTTTGACCGGCATTTTCTTAATGAGTCTATTGGCATCCAGTTCCCATTTCCTTGTTGAAAACATGGGAGATTGAAAGGTCAGGCTAGCGACACCTTTGCCCTTTTTTCTAAGGTAGTATTCGAGGGCCAAGGTGGTTCCCCAGCTTGAGCCAAGAAGGTGAAAGTTCTCAATATTGAGATGATTGAGAAGTCCCTCGAGATTTTGAACAAAAGTGTTAATCTTCATCTCTTTTGTCGTAATAGCATCAGAGTTTCCCGAGCCAATTTGATCGAAGAGAACGACCTTTCTTTTGGGCGCTAGCCACGTGAGAGAATAGAGTGAGAGGTGAGTTCCACCGGGGCCACCATGAAGACCAATAAGGGGTAAGCGCTTTTTATTGCCCTTGCCTTTAGTGATATAGAAGGTTTTTCCTAAAGCATTTTGATAAAACGGCACAATCGCTCCTAGTTTTCTTTTTAAATTAATGGCATGATTTAAAGGCAAACGAGGACCTTTAAAATATGCCAATACTGCAAACACTCGATGATTTAAAAAGCTATCCCTTTTCGGCCTATGATGGTCCTCAAAAGGTTCTCATGGTGAAGCCAGATTTCTATAAGGTTTCATATCAAATAAATCCCCATATGGCAGATGAAACAGGGGCCTTGCCCCAGGTTGATGAAAAGCGTGCACTCTTTCAATGGGAAAAGCTGAAGAATAAATTTGAAGAATTTGGTCTTAAGGTCTTTGTGATTCCTGGGCAAGAAGATCTTCCCGATATGGTTTTTGCAGCGAATCAAGTTCTGCCTCTTGATTCTAAGCATGTGCTACTAAGTAAGATGGCCCATGATGAGCGCAAGGGTGAAGTTGCTTTCTTTGGTGATTTCTTTGAGCATCATGGGATATCGACTACGGAACTGCCTGAGGAGGTGGAGAAGTTTGAGGGTACCGGAGATGCTCTTTGGCATTACGGCATGGATCTTTTGTGGTGTGGCCATGGCTTTCGCACGGATATGAAGGCCATTGAGTTCCTCGCTGATACCTTGGGGCTGGCGGTTGCTCCCCTAGAGCTCGTCGATGAAAGTTTTTATCACCTCGATACTTGCATGTGTATTCTCAATAGCCGTACCGTGGCCTGGACACCTAAGGCGTTTAGCGAAGAGTCTCAAAAACTTATTGATGGATTTTTTCCACAGACCATTGAGATTCCCTACGAGGAGGCCAAAGAGACCTTGGCCTGCAATAGCTTTAGTGTTGACGGTAAGAATGTGATTATCCCTCAAGGGGCAAAGACTTTGAAAGAAAAGCTTCCCAATCATAATTTCATTCCCCATGAAAAAGATGTAGGGGAATTCCATAAGGCAGGCGGTTCGGTTTTCTGTATGAAGTTGGCCTTCTTTTAGCTGACAGTGAAACGAGTAAAGAGGATTCTTCTTACTTTATCGTCTTTAAGGCGACCGTTAATATGATCTTTTAAAATATTTTTGAGAACTTCTCTTCCTTCTCGCTTGAGGACATCTCTTGGTGTGAGCTTATTGAGAATAGTGATGATCTCATCGCGCAGATCAGAAGACTTATTAAGGATCTCTTTAAGTTTATTGTTCGTGGGTGTTTCTACAATAAAGGTAAGAGAAAGCTTAATAAAGCGTTGAGGGCCATTTGGTCTAGCGAGGTTTACAGAAAAGTCCCCAAACTCATGAGTTGAAATCACATGACCATCACTAGGCTTAGGAATGTGGGGTAAGAGTTTAGTTGTGTCTGTAGAGTAAGAGCTTTTCTTGGTGAGGGTATCAACCTCACGACCAAGCTGACTTTGTTGATAGAAAATAAAGCCAATAAAGCCTGTATTAATAAGGACTAAAAGGAAGAGTAGTGGGTTCTTACCCTCTTTGGCGGGATCTTTTGATTCCATAAGGCTATTTTAGGCCAAGGGTGAAAGAAAAACTAGCGGCAAAACTTTTTGAGGGATTCTGGCCCTATCGTTGTAGGGCAGTTTTCTTCTGTTTTGGGGATAAGACCACTTTGTAGAGGAGTTCTAAAAAGTCTTAAAACATCGAGTTGATCGAGATTACTTAAAGGGCTGACATTGAGAAGCGGATTTCCCGATAGGTTGAGGATCCTAAGATTAGGGAAGGCCTGCTGACGGAAGACTTCAAGATTACGGATATTGTTGAAAGTGAGGTTAATGTCTTCAACAAAGGGTGCTCTCTTAAGAAAGAAGATGTCGGTGATTTCATTTTGACTAGCACTAAGCTTCTTAAGATTTGGCATCGTGATGGGAAAGGTGATTTGACCTTCTTTAAAGTCACGGATATCGATGGACTCGATATTCACTAACTTTGAGAGATCAAGCTTTCCGATATCACCTGTAACCGAGATTTCCTTAAGTTGGAGCATATTGGAGATGATTTTAGGACTTGAAACCAGAGTATTCCTTAGGTCTAGGACTTCAAGTTTATTAACCAACTTTTCAAGGCCAAAGAGAACAGGACTATTGATACCGATGGCATAGAGTCTCTTAAGGTCAAATTGCTGAAGAAGACCAATATCTTTAATAGGTGTTCCTGTGAGGGTTATTTCCTCAAGGTCATTAAGAACATTGATACCACTAAGGTCAAAGAGTGGATTTTGTTCCACAGAGAGGGCCTTAACAGAGTTTTCTCTTAAGAAATTGAGGTCCGTTAGGCCAACATTTTTAAGAGTGAGATTCTCTAAAGTAAGCCCCTCAATAGTTTCAAGTTGGAGAAGTCCTTTTGGGAAATTGTAGAGGGCAAGTTTCTTGAGGTTGGGAAGAAGCTTAAGGGGACCAAAGGCCAAATGGCCTTCCATCACAGTCTCACTATCAAGGGAAATATCCTCAAGAGACTTAAGGTAATTTACAATTTGGTCACAGTCCTCATAAAAGCTAACGCTTTCTTCTTGCTCCATTTGATCGACTTTCTTATCAAGGAGAATCTTAAGAAGATTCCATTGGGGAGAGCCGATATCTTGTAATGAGCACCACTCACCTAGGCTTGTCACTTCGCGGGTTTCTTCTTTATCAGAAAAAACAAAGGGGCTGTCTTTATAAATGGCCATACCGCTCGTTTCTTCAATCCACTGGCCATGAGCACCGACAAAGCTGTAGAGGCTTTGGTTTTTGGAGCAATCAACATTATAAGGAAAATCAGGATCACCCGTTCTAGTCATGGTTTGAGGCGTGAGAACAACATCAAAACCATTAGTGACGCCAATAATATGCCATTTACCGTCTACCTGAACATAAGCTGGGCCACCACTATCACCGTGGCAGGAACCTTGACCCTCTTCTCCATTAAAGAGAAGGATATGGTAAAAGCGCGGATTGTTGACGTAACGATAGAGTCTTGTTTGACCCCATAACTTTTGACCAGCATCTACTTGACCGACACTTGGATTGTGATCACCGTAACCAACCTGAAGAATTTCTGTTCCAGCTTCAAGTTGATCGGCCTCTGAAAGAATGGGAAGGGGGCGAAAGCGACTGGGAAGTTCGCCTGCAAACTTAACCCAGGCAATATCAAAGCTGGGAAAGGTCATGGTCCAGTCTTGAGGGTGGCGAACTTTATACTCTACGATGTCCCGGTAGAGTTCTTCTTTTTCTTCTGTGGTGTCATCACCGAGATAGAGGCGAATCTTTTGACCTTCTTTATCCATCAAGCAATGCTTTGCTGTCACCACGAGATTGTTGGCGATAAGTGAGCCACTACAAAAGATTTTCCCGTCTTCTTTAACAAGGGCAACCGTATTGTAGGTACCTGGATGTTCATTGGAGTGAGGTACTTCATGACCGCCGATAATTTTAGGGGCGATGGCATGAATAGGTGCTGCCAAAAGAAGAAGGTAAATAAGTGATCGGATTAGGGATATTTTCACCGAGTGAACTTCTCAAAAATCTGAGAATTTCACAAGCCCTTGCTGTGAGTAAAGTTCGTTATTTCAGAGGCTTAGGAGAAATTTTGTCATTTATTCACGGTGCGCAAATTCTTGAAGGGCCTCTAGAGGGATGATCGCCAGGCTCTCTTCATCGCAGGCTTCAAGAACCACGGGACACGCCTTACCAGCTCGGTAGGCCTCTAGCCATCTTCCGGCGCATAAGCACCAGCGGTCACCCTCTTTTAGGCCTTGGAATTGAAACTCGGGTCTAGGGGTTGAGAGGTCATTGCCTGCAGCTTTAGAGAATTCGAAAAATTCATCTGTAATGACAGCGCAAACCGTATGAACGCCT
>JAUIBX010000200.1 GCA_030427595.1 Bacteriovoracia bacterium
CTGCATGATCTTGAATTTCATAAATGGTGGTGACACTAGGATGATTGATTTGAGCAAGAACCCGTGCTTCAGAAAGAAAGCGTTTCGTCGCTTCGATACTGTCGTCCTCAAAGGGACGCATGACCTTGATGGCCACAGGCCTTTTGAGAAGTTTATCCCAGCCTTTATAGACCTCACCCATGCCACCTTCACCAATTTTTTCGGTTACGACGTAATGAAGGAGCTCAACTCCAATTTCTACCAAATCGCTCATATAAAAGCTTTTCGGTCAACTACGGCTATGGCCTTAGCTTCCCCAATAAAAAAAGCCCTCTAACAAAGAGGGCCTAACTCTATGAATTTATATGTTCTTTCTAATTGCCGCGAGCTTGCTTTCTTCTGCGCATTTTTCTTTTCATTCTCTTAGCTCGCCCACGGCTTTAAGCCCCTTTACCTTCTTCAAGTTGGTTTTGGACCCTTTCTCTCCTTTCTTGGCGCCTCTCTCTCCTCTTTTCCACCATTTCCTTATGCTTTTCACTGCGCCTTTCTTTGCGCTCTTCTCGCATTTGATCGTGTTTTTCTTGATGCTCTTCCCGCATTTGAGCACGTTTCTCGGCCCTTCTTTCACGCCTTTCCTTAATGCGCTCCTCTTGAGCTGAACCACGATCACTTTCGTGATCATCGGCCATAAGAGAAGGGGTAATAAGGAAAGTTAGTAAGAGAAGACAATTTTTAAGCATTTTCATCATTGATCCTTTTCAAAATGGTTTTCCCTATTTTACTGCCGAACACCACGGCCTTCCTAGAAAATAAAAGAGCTAAATTATCCCTAACCTACTGTAATTACTGAAGCCACCTCTTCATAGCCTCAGCCTATAACCTCATATCATTTCAATACTTAAAAGCTAACACAACACAGCAGATAATAGACACAGAACGAAGGAGAACACATGGAAAATAAAATTCACAATAACCTATATGACATTGCCATTATTGGTGCCGGTGCTGCCGGTGTAATGGCCGCCCTTCGTGGAGTTCTCAATAATGACAACATTCTCCTCATCGAGGGAGGTGCCAAGGATAAGAAGAAGTCTCGTGCCCAATGGGTGAGAAAGGTCGAAAACATTCCTGGCTTTATGAGCTACGAAAGAGGCGTTCTTGATCCCAACCAAGAGACACTTGATTATATCAAAAACTCACCCTTTAAAGAGAACCTCACCCATCTTAAGAACACCAGTGTCACTGACCTAAAGAAAGCTGATGACACTTTCCTTCTGACACTCGATGGAGGCAGCTCCACCACGGCCAGGGCCCGTTTTGTGATACTCGCAACAGGAGTCATGGATATTCAGCCTGAAATTGAGGGAACAATCAAAACAATCTTCCCCTATGCCAATGTTCAAGCAGTCGACTATTGCGTGCGTTGTGACGGTCACCATGCTTTAGGAAAGGAAACAGTGGTCATTGGTAGTGATGAAAGTGCCGCCTGGGTGGCGATCATGCTTCACGAGCGCTATGCGCCTCCTCATTTGGCGATTCTTACCGATGGCAAGAAACCTCACTACAGTGACAAGGTTGCCCAGCTCCTTGAGCTCTACCGCATTGAAGTCAACACCAAGGGTATCGATGGGGTTCGCGGTAATAAAAAAGAAGGCAAGCTTGAAGGCTTTACCTTCTGTGATGGAACCATTCATCCCACAGACTTTGCCTTTGTGGGCCTTGGCATGATGGTCTACAACGACCTCGCCACCAAAATAGGTACTCAAACTGATGAGCGTGGCTTTGTTACAACTGGCCCCAAAGGTGAAACTTCGGTGCAGGGCCTCTATGTTGCAGGTGACTTAAGAGCAAACACGAAAAAGCAGATCTACACAGCATGGGATACAGCAGTTGATGCTGCTGATGATATTAACTCGAAGCTTCGCCAAATCAAGCGCAGCCAAAAACTTGAACAGGTCGTTTCTTACTAAAAGGAGGAAATATGACACATAAACTAGAAAATAGAGAAGGCCAAAGTGTACCAGAAGTAACCTTTCACGTGCGAGATCACGGTGAATGGAAAGACTGGACAACCTCAGACCTTTTTAAAGGAAAGAAAGTCGTTGTCTTTGCCCTACCTGGTGCCTTTACACCAACATGTAGCTCAACTCACCTACCTCGTTACAATGATCTTGCCTCTGAGTTTAAAAAGGCAGGAGTAGACGAGATTTACTGTCTGTCAGTCAATGACACTTTTGTGATGAATGCTTGGAAAGAAGGTCAAGAAGCTGAAAATATCACCTTCCTTCCCGATGGAAATGGCGACTTCACCAAAGGCATGGGCATGCTTGTTGATAAGGCCGACCTCGGTTTTGGTCCCCGTACATGGCGCTACAGTATGCTCGTCAATGACGGTAAGATTGAGAAGATGTTTATCGAGCCCGATGTTCCTGGAGACCCTTTTGAGGTCAGTGATGCCGACACTATGCTCGATTACATCAACCCGGATGCCACGAGACCGAGAGAAGTCACTCTCTTCTCTAGGCCAGGTTGTCCTCACTGTGCGCGTGCCAAGGAAATCTTGGAAGAAAAAGGCGTGAAGTACACAGAGATTCCAGGCCAGAGAACATCGACTCTAAGAAGTCTCGGTGGCAAAGGCACTTACCCCTTAGTTTTCATCAATGGTGAGAATGTTGGCGGTGCTGAAGAGCTCGAAAAATACACTTTTTAGTTTTAAATAAACTGTGGTCGAGGTCGCTTTGCATGCGATCATTCGTGAAGGCCGCACTCGACTTCGTCTCGCTGGCTTCACTTCTTAGTCACACTCATATTTGCGTCACTTGAACTGCCACTGGCAGTTCGTGACCGCAAGATGGGGAGGCGCAGAAGAACTCGAGAAATATAATCTCTAGTCTAAAAAAACTGTAGTCGAGGTCGCTTCGCATGCGATCATTCGTGAAGGCCGCACTCGACTTCGTCTCGCTGGCTTCACTTCTTAGTCACACTCATATTTGCGTCACTTGAACTGCCACTGGCAGTTCGTGACCGCAAGATGGGGAGTCGCAGAAGACTTAGAAAAATATTCATTCTAAATAATTCGCCGGTCAGGGGTACTCACCCCTGACCATTTTTGAGACAGCCCCATTAATCTTCTAGAGAACTTAAATCAAACATGGAGTTCTTTTCAATGCGAGGGATGGCCTCTTGCTCTTGAAAGTAGCCCGAGACAATCTTATCACTTTCTCTTAAACGCTTATTCATATTTTGCAGAAAGGCCCAAAAGACTTTAAGACCGATGCGGGATTCTCTTTTAAGAAGGGGAAAGAAATCACTGCGTGTGATACGCAACATCTTGCTTTCACTTGTTGCTCTTATGGTCGCTGAACGCGGACTCTTATCAATGAGGGACATTTCACCAAAGAACTGACCAGGTTTGAGGTCGGCGACTTTATTGCCACTAGCAATCACCTCGACTTGGCCTTTGAGAATGACATACATATCTTCGCCGGTAGTGCCCTCTTTCATAATTTCTGTACCAACTGCGATATTTCTCACTTGGGTAATTTCTAAGATTTGGGCCATTTCCTTAAAGTTTAAACTCGCAAAGAGAGGGATTTTCTTTAAGGTTTCCATCTTGGTGGTGACAGTAATTTTAGAAGGGTGAGCCGGAGGCAATCCTCTTTGACCATACTCCAAACAGATGCAAGTGATATTGTCTTTGCCCCCTTTGTGATTCGCAAACTTCACAAACTCATGGGCCAGTGTCTTTATGGTATTTTTCTCAAGGAGATTCGTTATATCCTTCTTTTGAAGATAGTCATGAAGGCCATCGGAGCAGATGAAAAAGACATCACCAGGAACAAATTCGTAGAAGAGTACATCTGGTGTCACCACTTCTTGGGAGCCAATGGCCTTGGTGATGACATTACCTTGATGATGATTAAATGCCTTTTCCTTAGTGATAATCCCTGAGCGGATCATCTCATTAAGAAGAGAATGATCTTCTGTAAGTTGACGAACTTTTTCAGAGCGCACTAAATAGGCACGGCTATCACCAACATGGGCGACAAAGACACCGGCCTTAGTAAAGAGCAAAAGAACAACTGTTGTTCCCATGCCCTTTTTTGAGCTGTCTTCTTTGGCCACTTTTAAGACTTCACTATTAGCACTTTGAACGGCGGCCTTAAGGATTTCAACAATACGCCTTCTCTTAGGCGAATCATTAGCATCCACCAATGATTTAATGATCTTTTCTTTGGCCTTAATTTCCTGATGAATTCTCTTGCATGTTAGCTCTGAGGCCACCTCACCTGCTGCATGGCCACCCATCCCATCACAAACGATATACAGGCCAAGCGCTTCATCAAAATCATAATAATCTTCATTATGATCCCTCTTGCGACCCGTATCTGTTTGATGGGAAAAGGCTAACATGGCATCAAAACTTTAAACCTGGTGGTTAATAGAGTTTAGCGGAGATGGACATGGCCTTGTGGTCACTTGATTTAAGTTCGTTATGAACCAAAGCGTTGGTGACATGCATTCCGCGCACAAATATATGATCAATGACCAAACGGCTAAATTTAGATTTCTTTCTCTTATCATTAAGGAAGGCCACCGGTACCAGGTTGAGGTCAAGGGCAACCTGATTCATCTTATTATACTTTTCCATATCAGAAGTATTAAAATCTCCTGCAAAAATCACAGGACCGTCATGCTTTGCAATTAAGCGTGCACAGCTATCCATTTGCTTAAAGAAATCACGATTCTTTGTCATATTAAGGCCATGAATATTGACCAGAAGGAGTGACTTATTCACTCCTTCAAAAGGAATCTTCATCCAAGTAACCACCTTAGGAGTTTTAACAATGGGCTCAAGCTCGCGCGTGCGAATCATGCCACTATCTTCTGGATTAAAACGACTTGAAATGGCGGTACCAGAATGGATCTCCTTTCCCCTCTTCTTGCGATAAAAAGAGGAACCAAAATGAATTTCATGCTGGGGGTAATACCTAAAAGCGTTGAAAAAATCAGGAACAATATTCACTTCCTGAAGCATAAAGATATCAGGATGAGGCCTAAATGAAGCAAACTCTTTTCTAAAGTCTTTCTTCTTGGCCTTGAGAATATTCCACACAACTACATTAAATTTTTTAGGGTTTAACCCACGACTTTTTGCGTTTCCATACTTAACGAAACTCTTTTCAATGGGGGCTATTTTAAAACCAAAGGCAAAAGAGTTTTGTGACCACAACATGAGCATGAGTAAGCTCGCCAACAAGCTAGGGTATTTAAGCATCCGTGCACTCCCAATCTAATACTGACACATTCACTAGTTTATCATTTTAACGCATCACGAATTTGTGGTCTTTATGAGGAAGCCTTTACCCTTTTGTTAAGTCTGATAATTTTAGTCAGCATGAACATTGCTCGGATGCCCTACTCTTTACTAGGAAGCTGGCAGACTTTGACTATAATGACGTTATGAATGAGGTTTCTTCCCCAAAAAATGGCATCGCAATTACTGGAGCAAGCGGCTTTGTTGGTCAGGCGTTGGTAGAAAGGCTTATTAAAGAAACCGATTATCACCTCAACTGCCTTTCTCGGCGTGATAAAAGTCATAAAAATAATGAGCGCATCACGTGGAAGAAGTGCGACCTCTTTTCCATGCTCGATATTGAAAATGCTCTTGAAGGCTGTGACATCGCCGTATACTTGGTTCACTCGATGCTCCCAAGTGCTCACCTCACTCAGGCAACCTTTGATAACCTCGACCTTATTCTTGCAGACAACTTCATTCGTGCCTGCCAAAAGAAGAATATTAAAAAAATCGTCTACCTTTCAGGCATCATCCCCGAGAGTGAAAACTTATCCGATCACTTAAGAAGCAGGCTTGAAGTAGAAAGAACCCTGGCCAGTACTGAGATCCCCCTCACGACTTTGAGGGCAGGTCTCATCCTTGGCCCGGGTGGCAGCTCCTCAAGTATGGTGATCAACCTCGTAAAAAACCTCCCCATGATGGTTCTGCCTAAGTGGACAGAGACTTTATCTAATCCCGTCGCTCTCCCCGATGCGATAGAAGCACTTCAAGAATCAATTCTTCAAGAATCAATTCTTCAAGAATCAATTCTTCAAGAAGAGCATCAATCTCAAACTTATGACCTCGGTGGGCCAGAGGTTTTAAGCTATCAAGACCTTATAAGAAGAGTCGCCAAACTTATGGGTAAGAAGAGGTACTTCTTCTCTGTCCCCTTTGTTTCTCAAAGCATTTCTAAAAATTGGGTTTCACTGATAACCGGTGCTCCCAGCTCTCTGGTGACTCCCCTCATTTATTCCCTGAGCCACCATATGGTGATTAACCCCCGTCAGGCCTTTCCTTTTCACAGAGAACTAATGAGTATTGATGATGTTCTTAAGCAATGTCTGGAGTACCACACCAACTATACTCCACACGCCTACGGCTATACTGGGGAAGACCAAAACCTTAAAGAAGTACGTTCCGTCCAAAGATTAGAAACAGTCATGAGAACACCGGCCAATCAGGTCGCCAAACTTTATATGGAATGGTTACCCAAACTTCTTAACCCCTTTATCAAGGTCACCCAAAAGGAAAATTCCATTTACTTTAAATTGGCCTTTATTAGAATTCCTCTGCTCATTTTGCACTTTAGTGAAAAACGCTCCAGCCCAGACCGCCAACTCTTCTATATAAAAGGTGGTCTACTGGCCTATGGCAAAGGCCGTGGTCGCTTAGAGTTTCGTGATGTTCTTGGCTCCCGCTATACTCTTGCGGGGATTCATGAGTTTCACCCGCGCCTACCATGGTATATCTATAAATATACGCAGGCGCTCATTCACTTGTGGGTGATGAAGAGATTCAATATCGAGCTTCTAAGAAAGAAGTATTAACGTTAGATTTAAGCGCAGCCA
>JAUIBX010000201.1 GCA_030427595.1 Bacteriovoracia bacterium
TAAATTGTTTTGTGCTACTAACTTAGCGAATTTCAAGCACTTTGAAAATAATTCTCAAAAGAGATTTTTTATATTGCTAAGCATAGTGCCCTCTGGCCCCGAGTTTCAATTTGGGGGTTCACCCCGCCACCATTGGTTCACAATGGGACTGACCTAGATCAATTTAGTGAGCTAAGTACTTGATGTGGGCTGGTTGCGTTGCGTTATAAAAGTGGCACACGGCCTGCTCCATGTATAGGTAACTGGTTGGCGCAGGATTATGGCCTTGACTTTAAAACCTTACTTGTCCCCCTATCCCACCAATGCCAACCCCTCAAGAGCTGTCGGAATCGACACTCTCACACAAAAAATCCCAACAGATCTATAAGTAGAGTTTTTAACAGTCAAGGCCCTCCCTTTTCTTTCGGGGCCTATGCCTCATCTCAAAATTCAGAGTAGGTGAACTGCTTTAAACGAGTTCTAGCTGAAATCCACTTTGACGAATGGAATTGAATTTAACCTTTTCTGAACCAAGTTTTTTGCGAAGGTTGGTCATGTGAGTGGAAAGGGTACGAGGAAAGACATTCTCATGGTCTTGAGGCCACACAAAAGTGATGATGGAGTCACGATCAATAATGGCACCAGGTTGAGCCAAGCTTTCTTTCACGAGAAGGTAGAGCAGGCGAAACTCTGTCTGGGTGAGCTCAACCAATTCCTCTCTACAGTGAACTAAAAGGTTCATGAGGTCTATTTTGATATCCCCAAAGCTGAGGGTTTCTTTTCTCTGTGGTTTTCTCAGGCGGCTCTTTATACGGGCCAGAACCTCTTTAGGCTCCATATAACGGTCTATAAAGTCTTCTGAGCCAAGACCAAAGGCCTTGACCCTATTTTGAACAGTATTCTCTGAGGAGATGAAGAAAACCGGCGTCTGACGGTAATCATTGATTTTTCTAATTTCTTCGTAAAGGGAGAAGCCGTCGACTTCTGGCATATAGACATCGAGGAGAATGGCATCAAACTCTTTGCTTTTAAGGAGCTTGAGTCCTTCTTTGGCCTTGATACAGGTGTCTACTTTAAACTCCTCTGAGAGGATGTCTCGGTAGAGTTCCAGGGCATCTGGATCGTCGTCGATGTATAAGATTTTCTCCATATCTTTAAGTTATCAAGAAAATCAGGGAATTATGAGAAAAATATGAGCCTTGTGATACGTCAATAGTGACGTCTTATCATATATGGTACGCATATATGGTACGTGGTTCCTTTTGGGACTCACTGCAGTCACAAGGTGATGCAAAGAGTCCCAAAAGGTACCACGTACCAAAAAATACCAAAAAAAAAAGGGGAGTTCCGAAGAACTCCCCCCTAAGCGAATGGAGACTCAATTCACTCGCTTACCGCTACCAGTATTGCCGCACTGGTAATTGATATAGGCTCTCTCCTCAAAACCGTTAGCAGGAAAAATACGGTCAGGGAGTGTGACTAACTTCTTCTTCTCTTCCTCACCAGGGCCCGGGCAGGGCGGCGACCCACATGGGGTCGCCAGGGCAGGGAAAAGGCGCAAAATTCTCGCGGACGTCCTAAGCCTCTCTCACAAAACTTAAGGTCATCATGAACGGTTTGTTGCGTTGAAACAGTTATGCCAAAGACTGAAATTTTCCTCAATCGAGTCAATCTCTTTTCGTTTTCTCAACTGAACAGCTGAAAAAATTATAGGCAAACGGGAATTTGGTAGGGCTTAGTAGCGATGTAGCTTTTGAAGTTACCGTAGTCGTCGTGAAGCTCTTGATAGATTTCAACATCAAAGGTGAAGACGTCATCTTCGCCATTATCCGTTAGAGTCACAGAGTTATTAGGAACACCTGTAGTAGGATCATTAAAGCGAACGAAGACGCCACTGGCCTCAAGGTTGAGGGTGCGATCAAGTACCTTCTTTTCAAGGCAAACTCTCTTCGTCACAATACTTGTGTAAGGCTGTCTTAAGAGTTCTTGGGCACGACTATCGTCAGCATCAACAAGGCAGTCAGGTTCGTGGCCAGGAATAATTCTACATACCATTTCCTTTAAGCGAGGATTGGTACAAGTAGGAACAGCTTCAACTGTACGGATGACTTTTTCTGAAGGGTAGTGGCACAAGTTATTAATTTTAACGTAGGTGCCACCCATATAAACTTCAGGCCAGTTGATCGTGACGTCCTCAAATTGGTCGACACCTAACCAGTAGGGCCCTTTGAGCATAAGTTCAATTTGAGTACGATCGGAACCACCGCTTAGACCTCCAGATTGGGCCATAGAGGGGGTTGTTTGTGTCGCGAGAGTCAGAAGACCGACAAGGCCAATGAAGGCAATAGTCTTAAGTTTTCCTAAGAGAATTTCAAAGGCAAAGCGTTCACCACCACTTTTACGAGTTTGTTTGTGATCGGCCATAATTTGACCGGCCTTCTTCATGGTTTCATCAAGAAGTTCAATGAGCTTTTGGTGACCTTGGGGATTGATGTCATTGATATGGAATTTGAATTTTCCTTTTTGTTCGCCAGCTTGATACTGCATCTGTTGGTCATCTACTAAGGTTTTAACCAGGTCATAACTCGAGTTCTTCGTCATGATGGGATCGACCTTACCGGTGCGATAAACTTTTCCTAGGTCTGTCTTGTCACAAGAGACAACATCTTGTTTGACCAGTTTTTCAAGCTTGGCCTCAATGCTGCGACCATATTCGAAGCGAAGGTCTACTAAAGGAATTCCCTTATCTTCTTCACCCACAATATCGACATAAGCGTTCATGAGGTCGAGGTCGCGGGCGAGCATGAAGGAGACTTTCTCATTAAGTTTGCGAGCGTTTTCTTTTTGCCAGGCCGCATGGACTTCAAGATATTCTTCAGAAATGGAAGTGTTGTAAAAGTGTGCCCAAGCTTTTCTTTGCTCGGCCTCAAGACCACAGAGCTTAAGAATTCTAAGGCCAGTGTTGAGGGCCGGCTGAGCTTTACCATTTTTAATTTCTGAAAGGTGACCTTTAGAGACCCCAAGTTTTTTGGCAACTTGTGATAAGGACAGCCTACTGCTTTCTAGGAAAACGTTGAGCTCTCTGTTGAGGGTGTCTGGTCCAATTTCAGAAAAAAGCATTTGCGCTCATCCGTTATTTGTTTAGGTAAAAGGTAATACCACTTAATTTTATAACTCAGCGCATTATAGCGCATTATTTTATAGTGTTCACTCAAACTGAACGTTTTGAGTAGTTTTTACAGAGGTGTTAACATACTGAAATTTAATGGGTTTGGAGCGTTTTGCTCAAGAATTGCCATGGAAGGACGATAAGCTGTCATGGTTGGATCAGTTAAGGCCCTCAATGCACTTTATAATCAGTCCGTCGTTAATCAAGACGAGCTTCGAGAAATAAAAAATGCCCTCAAAAAAGGCCTGGAAGAGGTCGTAGAGTCCAATAAGAAACTGGATCCTCGTTATGTCGACCCTGATAAGGAAGTAGGAGCTTGGCGTAGAGTTGAGCCCTTACGTGAGGACGATATAAGACCATTGGTACAATCTGATGCCGATCGAGTGATGCAAGTGGCGGATCGCCATAAGCTTCTCAAAAAGCTGGATATTCTTTAACAGGGAACAGGGAACAGGTTTCTCTTTGATGGCACAGTCTAACCTGCAACCCGCTACCTGAAACCTGATACCCGTTTAATCTATTTCATCAAGATCAATTTCTTTGGAGAGTGTGAGGCCTGCGACGCGCTCTTTTTCTTTTCGGATAAAAGGAAACTGAACGACTTTTAGAGGTAGGCCACCTTCATTTTCCCATTCATAGGCAATGGTGAGGGTTTTAGGCACAAACTCCGTTAAAGAGCTAAGGAAGTAGTCCTTGGGCAAATGGGCCATGGGATCCACTTCGCCTTCCTCGTCCATATCAATTTCAGTCATGGGCTTACTTGAAGTGTTCTTCACAACGATGGCCCCTTGAATCTTATCTTTGGGGATGTCCGCCGTTAATGACCATGAACCAATGTGAAAGAAGTCGAGATAGAAAGTGGAGCGCTGATATTTGAGCTTTCTTGGCAACATCAATGACTGAAGAAAGCGACGAGTGCTGGGGTCTTTTGACTTCTTAGCGAGTTTCTCAGCAAGAGCGCTGTCTTCTATACGAATGATAAAAGCTCCAGGCTTCTTTGTGCTCAAAAAGAGGAGGTATTGAAAGGCAATGCTGAAGAGGGTGAACAGCTTTTGCTGATCAAGGTGGATATGCTTGTCCTCAGTTTCAACTAAGGTTTTGACCGACTCGTAGAGGTCTTCTTTTGAAATGTCTCGTCCTCTCATAGATCCAGACTGTTTGATGGCCGGCTTCGGCACCAATTGACAGTGCGACAAAGCAAGGCGAGGTTCATGTAAGCAGTGCTCAATTTTTAAGGGATGTCAGCGAATATGGCCATGATTTTTTTTGTTCTCTGGCACAGGATATTCTTTTTTCATGAGGAGCGATTTGCTGCGTTGACGTACCTAATCTAAACCACTAATATCCCACGGATAAACTTACAACTAAGGCCTCTTACAGGCATTACCGACTTCAAAAAGTATTGGAGAAGCGCATGAAATTAATGGCGAAAACCAGAAACATCGGGATCTCGGCTCACATCGACTCAGGGAAGACTACTCTGACGGAAAGGATCCTTTATTACTGTGGTGAAATCCACAAAATCGAAGACGTCCGTGGTGGTGGCGATGGCGCCAAGATGGACCACATGGAACTTGAAAAAGAAAAAGGGATCACCATTACTTCTGCTGCGACAACCGTTTGGTGGCGTGGTCTAGAAGGTAAGGGGACAACCTTTGCTTCTGGTGTCGACAAAGATACTCGTGTGAATATTATCGATACTCCGGGACACGTTGACTTCACTGTTGAGGTTGAGCGTTCTCTGCGTGTTCTTGATGGTGCAATCCTCGTTCTTTGTTCTGTATCTGGGGTTCAGTCACAGTCTATTACAGTTGACCGTCAGATGAAGCGTTACCGTGTTCCTCGTCTTGCTTTCATGAACAAGATGGACCGTATGGGTGCTGATCCAATTAAAGGTCGTGATGCCCTTATCGAAAAACTTGGTCACAACGCTGTTCTTATGCAACTTCCCATTGGTGCTGAAGAAAACTTCCAAGGTGTTGTTGATCTCATTACTAGAAAAGCCTACTACTTTGATGGCGACAACGGTGAGAAAGTTCGTGTTGAAGACTGTCCTGCCGATATGGCCGACAAGGTTGAAGAATACCGTAACACCATGATTGATGCTGTTGCAGAATTTGATGATGAAATCATGGAAGCTTACCTAGAAGGAAATGAGCCTTCTGAAGAAGATCTCCACAAGTGTGTTAAAGCTGGTGTTAATACTCTAGCTCTTACACCAGTATTCATGGGGTCTGCTTTCAAGAACAAGGGTGTTCAACCACTTCTTGAAGCTGTTGCTCGCTACCTTCCTTCTCCACTTGAATGTGAGAAGCCATCTGCTAAGAAAGAAACGAAAGAAGGTGAAGAGAATATTACTCTTGAACCAGATCCAACTAAGAACCTAGTCATGATGGCCTTCAAAATTACTGATGAGCAATTTGGTCAGCTGACTTACACCCGTATTTACTCTGGTACTCTTAATAAAGGTGATACTGTTTACAATACTCGTACTAAGAAGAAGACTCGTATCGGTCGTATCGTGCGAATGATGTCAAACGACAGAGCAAATATCGACGAAGCTCATGCTGGTGACATCATCGCCCTTGTTGGCGTTGACTGTGCCTCTGGTGATACTTTCGTTGGAAATGATGCCGATCTTGATATCTCATGTGAAGGTATTCACGTACCAATTCCAGTTATCGAGCTTTCTATTAACGTAAAAGATAAAGCTGAGCAGGCCAAGCTTTCAAAAGGTCTTCAACGCTTTATGAAAGAAGACCCGACTTTCCACGTTTTCACTGACGAAGAGTCTGGTGAAACTCGTATTGCTGGTATGGGTGAGCTTCACCTTGAAATCTATGTAGAACGCCTACGTCGTGAGTATGGCTGTAACCCAGAAGTTGGTGCTCCTCAGGTTAACTACCGTGAGACTATTACTTCTGAAACTCCATTTGATTATACTCACAAGAAGCAAACTGGTGGTTCCGGTCAATTTGGACAGGTTGTTGGTACACTTAAGCCTCTTACTGACGATAACAAAGATACAGAAGACGATAACTTTAAGTTCAACAATAATATTAAAGGTGGGTCGATTCCATCTGAATTTATTGGAGCTTGTGAGAAAGGTTTCGAAGACGTTATGGACAATGGTCCACTTGCGGCCTTCCCAGTTATCAACTGTGAAGTTTTCCTACAAGACGGTAAGTACCACGATGTTGACTCCTCTGATATGGCCTTCCGAATTGCTGCTCGTCAGGCGATGAGAAAAGCGATTAAGAATGCTAATCCAGCTCTTCTTGAGCCACTCATGAAAGTTGAAGTGACAACTCCTGATGAGTACCAAGGTGGGGTTATTGGTGACCTTTCTTCAAGACGTGGTCTTATCCAAGGTTCTGAAACTGATCCAAACGGTGAAGTTATCGTAAACGCTGAAGTACCTCTTTCTGAAATGTTTGGTTACTCAAATGACCTTCGTTCAGCAACTGCTGGTAAAGCGTCTTACACCATGGAGTTCTCACGCTACGCTGAAGCGCCATCAAATATCGCTGAAGCTGTGATGAAAGAACGTGCAGAGAAATTGAAAAATGATGACTAGGTTGCTTCTGCAACTTTAGGTTACAAAAGCCCCTCAACGAGGGGCTTTTTTTATGCCTAGTTGGGTACGTCTTTGTATGATGGTCAGCTC
>JAUIBX010000202.1 GCA_030427595.1 Bacteriovoracia bacterium
GTTCAAGACTTTGACAACTCCGGTGGTGGTATTGGAAACAACACTGTGTGCGCCACAGGTGGAGCGGCCAGCGGCTATAATGTTGATAAGGATTGCTCTTGTTCTCAAACAAACACTTGTGCAAAACCGCAAATTCCTAGCACAACAGGAATACCTGCTTTTTCTGGATCTGCTCTCCTTACGGATGGTCTCAATAACCTCGGTGGCGCATCGAGTGACCTCTTTAGAGGAGACCTCAAAGGGGCTATCACCAAAGGAAATGCTCTCACCAATAGTGCGGCTAAAATCACTCGTCTGAGAAAGGCCCTTACAGACAAGCTTAACGAAGACCGTATCAAAAATGGCGGTAAGCCCATCGACTTTGAAAAGGCCGAAAGAAAACTGGCCAGTAATCTTGATCGACAGCTTGATAAGGCCTTTAGTAACTTGAGCCCTAGAGAACAAGCGGCCTTAAGAAGACTAGGCCCAGGAGGCTTTGGTCTAGACCCGAAAAGTGATGACGATGATAAGAAAGAGGATGACCTTGCAGATAAATCAAAAGGCTCGGATGTCCAAAAGTTAGCTGCTGTTGACGTCAACCCCAACGCTGGTGGCGCTTCCAATAAGGCCAATGACGGTGCTGTATGGGACTTTAACTTTGATGAGGAAGAGCAAGCAAAGGCCGAACAAGCTGCCATGGCAGCGGCCCTTGCCGAGGAAGAAGACCCCAACTACCAAGTAGATGGTGACATCAATGATGATCGCAATAAGAACCTCTTTAATATCATTACTCGTCGCTACTTAAAGTCGGCTTATCCTGTGATCTTTGAAGAACAATAATCTTTACACTACTCTTTATTCAAATAAAAAGGCCCTCAATCGAGGGCCTTTTTTATAAGTCTGTTAGTTTCGTTCTAGCTATCTTTTTTGGTGCTCTTCTTTTTCTTCTTTTTCTTAGTAGGTTTCTTCTTTCTCATCTTAGTGAGAGCGAAAACCGCCGCACCTGCAACAACAGCATAAATAAGATAGTCAGTGGCTGCACCACCACCACCAGACTGTGACTTTTTCTTCTGAGAACCAATGCCATAGATATTATTATCCGTAGGAATCACTGGCGTATCCAAAAGGTCACCACTATTGCCTTCCCCGGCGAGTTTAAAATCAGAAGGCTTGATATTCTTTTGCCTAAAGACTTTAAGAGTCTGAATAATCTTTTCAAAGAGATTTTGGTAGGCCTCATAATGATCTTTAGCAACTGAGAAAGTGACTGCGATCCCTAAGTCTTCTTTAACCGTTGCCATATAGCGAGTATAAAAACCTGGTACTTCAGAGGCCATATGAAGGGAATCAACCCACGCCTGATCGTTAATACGGTTCATCTTAGTATACTTGGCCTCTGACACCTGAGTTTTGCCACCAGGTAAGGTGAAGGTCTTAGGTTTCTTCAAGTAAGCTTGATATTGATCCAGAGCATCTTGGCGTCCACGAATTTTTGCCGCCAAAATAATGATGGCCTCTTTCTTTCGGTCTTTATTGGTACTTTGGCACACCCACTCCGTTCCCTCTAGAGCGCATTCCCAGCCTGGCGGCAGTTCAAACTCACAGTATTGCGAGGTGAATCTTTTAGCGTGCAACTGGAAAGAGAGACAAAGTAAAGTGAAAATGGCAAAGGTTTTGCTTCTGGTAAAAACCATAAATTCCCTACCTAATAAGTTAGCGATAATTCTATTTTAGCCGAGGACCAAAAAGATACAAGGATGAAATTTTAATCTGTTGGCCTTGATAGTGGATATGGTGAATTGGAAATAGAGGACGATGAGTCTATTGAGCGCGCGCCACAAAACCTTTCTTGACTCTTTTTCTAGAGTACATTTTGACGATTTTGAGAATCGCTTTATCGATGGCCACTTCATAGGCAATGGCCGTTGCTATAAGCTCGTTGCCACCAAAGAAGTCCGTTTGGTAGATATCAAACTTCATGCCCTTTTCAACATCTTGAGAGAGACCTTGATCTATGCGTACAAACTTGCCACGCGGGCTTACTTTAAGGACTGTTCCTTCAATACGATACTCTTTAAACTTCTGTTTAACCTTACTGGTCACCGTCTTGCCACGGGATGCCTTAAGAAGAGAAACCATAAACTCGGTTCCCTTATCTGTGCTCACTCCACTCATGCGTGAGGCCACCTGCAAACCCAAACGCCACGAACCAAAGGCATAGTAGGCGGCCGCTTTGGGGGCCATCCATTGCCTATTAATGGAGTTATAAAGAGCAGAAGGACCACGTCCTTGGGCCTGCTTATTTGAAGGCGCATCACTGAATTCATCTGCCCCCAGAGAAAAAATCCCCTCAACACCTAAGAGAAGGGCGAAGCGAGTCCAGGTCCACACAGTATTGATGTCGTAGGGAACCTCAGCAGATAGGTCATTTCCGGGCTGATGATAGCCGGCGACTGCATTAAGGTAATGATCCTTTGCCCTCATATAAGAAACAGAGAGACCTCCATAATAGGAGGAACCGCTGTCGCCAATGAGGACTTCATCCTCAGGAATCTCCGTATCATTAATATATGAGGTATTCTCATAGGCCGTTTGGCGGGCCCAAAAGTCGAAAGAATAAGAAAGTTGTGTTGATGACTTTTGCGAGTACTTCATTTCAAAGAAGTAACTTTCCACTCCAGATTTGGTGGTTGAATAATCTTCTGCGCCGATAGCATACTCTGCCGTCACTTGGCGAAAGCGAAGACCACCGGAGAGTTGAAAGTTATCATTCATACCGTAACGGAGAATAAAGTCACTTTGGAGCTGTAAAAAGCTTTCATTGTCACCTAAGACAAATTCAGTGCCATCGCTATCAAAAGTTCCTGTAGTTTGAAAGGCCCTACCAATAAGCTCATACTCGTAGGCCTTCTCTTCTAAGGTTTTTCCTGGTGGGCGGTAGAGGTGAGCATAGCTGGCAGCAAAGGCATCACTAGTAAGAACAGTGATCCAAGTGATAATGGTGAAAAATGACATCCTTTTCAAAGTCACTAGTTGCAAGGCTTCCCTCACCCTCTTTTAGTCTAAAATCCAATTCTATCAGACTTCTAACAGACTTAAAGGTTAACAGGGCTTTTACTTAAAGAAAAATGATCCTCTTGATCTTGTCTTTGTTCAACCCCACGCGGAAAGGTAAAGAGAATTTTTCTGGGCAACCATTGGCCTGGTGTCTTCTCAAAGAGAGTTAAATCACGGGCCGCCAACTTAAAGGGAGCGGTAAACTCTTGCTGGGCCTTATCAACCGCTAAAGACAGGAGATCCATGTCGCTAAAGCGACCAATCGGCAAGAAGGTCTGCAGATCATTCACTGAACAGCGACCTGGGTTTTTATGCTTATAGAAGAGACCACCAAAATCTTTGATGGACTCTTGTAAGGTTTCCTGACAATGGAAGAGATCAACTGGGATAGACGGCTTTAAGAAAAGCATCCCCTTTCTTCCTGTTTGAAAATCAAAACCATTAAAGTCCACTTCAAAAGGCTCATCAAGACCTGCCAAGTGATCCTCTAAATCTTCTGCCATTTCATCAACAAAACGTTGAAGACCCGCAAAAGTGTAATCCTCTAAACGAAAGGGCGGCATAAGCGTCATCTGAAGAATATGGGAGCGTCCATATTTTTCGTCAAAGCGCCGACGAAAAGAATCAATTTTTTTGAATTGGAAGACATTCTGATGAAAAGTAAGTCCTATAAAGAGTTGCATGGGTGAATTCCTCCGGTAAAAGGCCCCTGCTTATCATCGATCCGTGATGATACTCGCTAATAATAGGGTAGGCCGCTCCAGAATTTTTGACAAGGATAATCCACAAATAGAGAAAGAATTGCTGAATCTTAACCAGAATTGGTCATTTAAGCGGCTTTTTTATCACCACTTTTCAGTAAGTTAGGATCATTCTGGGTCAAAGGCTCCTTGAAGGGCAAAAAGACCTCAGAAGTCCAATGACCATCGTGAATATAGAAATGAAAACTACCACCAGCTCCTAAGGCCAAAGACTCAATGGATTCTAAACCAAGCCCTTTAAGACCATCTTCTTTATCACTCTCCTCGGAAATCAGACTCTCCAAGGTCTTACCCAATTCATAGCCTCTCTCTCTTTTCTTGTAGACTTCATTTTTAAGAGTGAGGTGAAGACCCTCATGATCTCCTGTAAAAGTGAACTCAACCCTCTTGCTATGTGACTCCGCACAGTTTTTCACTAAATTGGTGAGGATGCGATGAAAAACCACAAAGGGAAGTTCAATATTTTGATTAATGGGGTTTTTTATGTCGTACTCACTCACCGTGCCTTTAAATTGGTAGAAAACTTCCACCTCTTCACTATCTAAAAAGGCCCTTACAATATTGTGGCAGCCTTCAATGCACTCTTTAAAAGGACGCCAACTGGCCTTTGGTCCCAAGTTCTTATGGCCAAGACCAAAGTGCTCATGAATCAACTGTTGAAGGGCACCGATCTCCTGAGAAATCGCCCCTACTTCATGAGGTTCTAACCCACAATTCTTTCTTATGCGTGAACTTAAAAGAAGCTGCACACCGTGAGTATGATTAACGAGGTCATGAAAGAAATACCTCTCACTTGTAAGAGGATGAATATCAGAACTTTTGCGAGAAGACCGACCACTATCATTTCCTCTTAAGCGGGCCCGCAATGTTTGGCGCGATAAACGAATCCACTCCACATTAGCGAGAAAGATCGTCCCCCACTGCCACAAACCAAAGGTCATTAAAATAATCGCGGCCTCAGGCCATTGGCCACGAAACTCAGGATGATAGAGCACACCACTTAAAGAAAAAAGAGCAATCCCCATAACAAGAGTGGCACGCTTCTTTTTTACTTGAGTTGGTGAAAACCAATCACTTTGAAGGGCAAAGAGAAAGGCCATAATGGGCATAGTCGCCAAGTAAAAAAATTCAATTCTCTGATGCTCAATTCCTAAACCTAGGACCATGAAAAATTGCACAAGAAAAAAGGCTCCCCAAGTGTGATCAATGGGGGAACTATCGCGATAGGGCCGCGTCTCAATCAGAACCGTTCCATTGAGAGCAAGAAAGGCAAGAGTCATTGGAAATTTTAAGAGTAAGGAGGCCCAGCTCATAGCTGAATCACCACTATAGTGATCAAGGATCACAACCATGCTAGCAATCAAAGCAGAACTCAGCACACTAAACTTGAGATATAGATCTAAAGTACGCCTTTGAAAGAGGTGTTCATGTTGAAATCTTTTTCCCACTAGGGTCTCTCCTCAAAAATGCGAAAGACCCCTTTTTCCTTAGTGATCCATCTTAACGAATAGGATCGAAGTGGGCCTCGCTTCCTAGCTGCTCTTCAATACGAAGGAGCTGGTTATACTTTTCCATACGATCTGAGCGAGAGGCCGAACCAGTTTTTATGTGACCAGCACCACTTGCTACGGCCAAGTCGGCAATAAAACTATCCCCTGTCTCACCAGAACGATGGCTAATTATGGCCTTAAAGTTATTCTTGTAGGCCAGCTCAAGAGTTTCAAAAGTTTCAGTCAAACTACCAATCTGATTTACCTTAACCAAAATGGAGTTTGCTTGTTTTTCTTCAATCCCCTTGGCAAGGATGGCCTTATTGGTAACAAAGAGGTCATCTCCGACCAATAATATTTTGTCACCCAACTTTTCGGTGAGCTTTACCCAACCAGAAAAGTCATCTTCTGCAAGACCATCTTCTATAGAGTAAATCGGATACTTTTCACATAAATTTGAGTAGTATTCCACCATTTGTTCATTGGAATATTTCGATCCTTGCATGGTGTAAGTGCCGTTTTCATAGAACTCTGAACTGGCCGAGTCTAAGCTAAGGGAGATGTCTTCTCCTGGTCGATAGCCAGCTTTCTCAATGGCCGAAAGAACTGCTTCAATAGCTTCTTCATGAGAATTTAAACTTGGAGCAAATCCCCCTTCATCACCAACATTAGTGCTATGACCTGCGTCGCTTAAAACCTTCTTCAGGTGATGAAAGACCTCGACACCAGCTCTAAAGTTCTCTCCAAAGGTCTTCTTCATATGAGGCACAATCATAAACTCTTGGATATCAAGATTATTACTAGCGTGGGCACCACCATTAATGATGTTCATTAGAGGAGCAGGTAAACGCAGCTTAGAAACAGGGTTAGGAACTTTTAAGTTTTGGGACATATGAGCGTAAAGAGGAAGTCCTTGGGAAAGAGCTCCTGCGCGGCAGCTCGCCATAGAGACCGCCAAGATCGCATTGGCCCCCATATTGGCCTTATTGTCAGTACCGTCAATCTCAAGCATTTTCTTATCAAGACTTCCCTGATCACAGGGGTCAAAACCTCTTAAAGCTGGTCCTAAGGTTTCATTGATATTTTTTACGGCCTTAAGAACAGACTTACCCATGTAGTAATTCTTGTCGCCGTCTCTAAGCTCCAACGCTTCTCTCTTACCTGTAGAAGCTCCAGAAGGCACAGACGCCCTTCCCATCATTCCATTTTCAAGAGTGACATCGGCTTCTACGGTTGGGTTACCGCGAGAGTCTAAAATTTGGCGCGCGTGGACCTTACTAATTTTCACTGAAATCTCCTTATTTAAAACAACTGCGGGCTATTATGGCCTAAGGCCTATGAGGAGGCAAAGGGATAGCGCTATTCACCAGGTAGGGGTAAGAAGCGAGTAAGCTCAACTTGCTGCCAATCGTCACCCTGGGTATCCCAGTATTGAAAAGACAAGGCTTGTTTATCAGGTATTTGTGGCTCCAGACCCTTATCTTTGAGAACCCGAACGAGCTGACGAATAATGGCAGGAGTGGGAGT
>JAUIBX010000203.1 GCA_030427595.1 Bacteriovoracia bacterium
CTAAAGATCGAGGGGAAGAGAAACTGACAACATCACTTCGGATAAATTGAGTTTCTCATTGTAATTGGTAATATTGGCACCGCTTAGCTCGCCCTTATCATACTCGAGTGTGCGGTACTCAAGGTTAATGGAGACAAAGGGAAGGCCTGTAAAACCAGCGCCAAGAGCGTAACCTCCACCATCACTAAACTCATAGCGGCTATCAAAGAGGGTGCCCGCTGCCTGAGCATCGTCACCGTCAATTTTTCCCGAGAGAAAGTAGGTCCCCCACACTCTTAAGAGAATGGGCAGCTCATAGCCAACAAAGAGGCCCAATTGATTCTTAGAAACACCGTCTTCATAGGTGGTCGAACCCACTTCAGACTTGAGATCAAAAGACTGCATGGAATAATCAATTCCGGCCATGAAGCCCAGCATGCCATAGCCGAGGCGGCCACCAACAGTTGGCGATGAATAGGAATGATCATAAGTGGTCGTACCAAAGGTACTGTCTCCAGAACCAGCTAGGGAAAAGCCTAGGTAGGGTTCGATGAGAAGCCCTGCTCTTGCCTGATTGGAAAAAACAAAGAGACTCAAGAAAAAGAGTAAGAGAAAGCTTTTTGTTAATCGCATGTGTTCCTCCTTGAACAAACCTGCAAAAGACTATTCTATTATAAAAGAATCCTTAATGATTGCAAAAACTTAGAAGCTCCTGCTTCATTCAAGGCCCATGCTTACTCTCAAGAAAATTTTGACACGAAGTAACTGACGAAAGAACGCGGTAAAGGATGCCGGTCCCAGACAGGGACCGGCCTATAAAATTTAAGGATTTAAATAAGACCTTTTTCCTTAACAGTGTCACGCTCACTGATAAGTTCTTTGTGAGTGATATCAAACTTCTCTTTACCAAAGTCATTGTGCTCGATGCCCTCAACAACTTTGACCACGCCGTTTTCTGTACGACAAGGATAAGAAAAGATCAGACCCTCTTCCACACCGTACTGACCTTGGGAAGCAAGACACATTGAATAGGTCTCACCAGCTGGAGTGTCGTGAGTAAGATTGTAAATCCCATCAACGGCCGCGTTAGCTGCTGAGGCTGCTGAAGAAGCACCACGAGCTTCAATAATGGCAGCACCACGTTTTTGAACGGTAGTGATGAAATCACCTTTTAGCCAATCGTGATCAGTGATCACTTCTGCGGCAGGCTTGCCACCGATTTTAGCGTTGAAGAAGTCTGGGTACTGAGTGGCCGAGTGGTTACCCCAGATGGTCATATTCGTGACATCTGTTACATCAACACCGGCCTTTTGTGCTAGCTGAGTTTTGGCACGATTTTCATCAAGCATAGTCATGGCATAGAAGTTACTCTTTGGTAGACGAGGTGCTGAGTGCATGGCAATCAAGCAGTTGGTGTTACAGGGGTTGCCAACAACAAAGACCTTGGCATCATCTGCGCCGTGATCATTAATGGCCTTACCTTGAGCAGTAAAGATACCACCATTGATATTAAGGAGATCAGAGCGCTCCATACCTGCCTTACGAGGAACGGCACCAACAAGAACTGACCAGTTAGCATCTTTAAAACCTACATTGAGGTCACTAGTACAAGTGATCTTTTTAAGAAGAGGGAAAGCACAGTCATCAAGTTCCATCGCTACCCCATTAAGGGCACCAAGGGCCTGCTCAAGTTCAATAAGTTGAAGCTCAACTTCTGTATCAGTTCCAAACATTTGACCTGAAGCAATTCTGAATAGAAGTGCATAACCGATTTGACCTGCTGCACCAGTAATGGCGACTTTTACTCTTTTGTTGGCCATGAGGCTCTCCTTATATGAGGGTAAAACATGATTTTTGAGACGCCTGTATTATACTCATCGGCCCTAAGTTTTCCAGCATGGAAAAGTTGAAATGTGCTTGAGGCCTAAGTTTTTCGCTTAAACACCTGCATGGCCACCCCTTAACTTTTTCATTATGATCTAAAGACAAGAACTAACATACTGCGCGGGAGAAGCCCTTGAGTTCTGAGAGTGGATCATCATCCAAAGACAATAATCGAAGTGGTAATGGCAATAGAAAGAATAATTCACGCCGCCGTAACTCAGGTGGTCGTAAACGCCGTTCCAATAACCAAGGTAATGGTGGGGCCAATAACTCTGGCCCAAACAAAAATCAAAATAAAAAAGGTGGCAACAATAACAAACGCCGCCGCAATAATAACAACCGCCGCGGTCCCAAACTCACTGGTTTTGAAAAAGTAGAGAGAGGTTACCTCAACCTTCTTGAAAAACACCTCGAAGCCCGTAAAAAATACTACGACCTCTTTCACCGTGCTGATCCTCGTCAGCTCGCCAAACTTGAGCGCAATTTCTATCGCACCCTCGATGAATTAAGAGATTACGAAGATGGCGTTAAACCTGAATACAAAGAAGAATTTGATCAAAAGTATAATGGCCTTAAGCTTGATACCACCTATTCTGAAAATCATGATCTGCCGGTAGAGAGTGAACCTGTTCCAGTTGAAGGTGACTTTGATGATCCCCACTATCTGCCAACTCAGAAAGACCATGAATTTAAGGGTGATGAAGAGGAGTCCGTGGGCTCAATTGAGGACTACTACCGCTATAAAGGAGTGGAGCCTCCGGCGCCCCAAGAAAGTGAAGAAAAAAAATAAAGCCTCATTGAGGCCTTCTTTTATAGAGAAATTTTCTAAAAGTTTTAAAGATTCTTAGAGGCTTAAAGAACCAACAGCATCACCTGTTTGGGGTGAATTCACTGAGGCTTCGCCTGCCTTAAGGAAATTATCGAGGGTACGTTCTTGGTCTTCAAGAATGGCCTGCTTAAGCTCCTCGTGAGAGATATCAAGGATCTCTGATACACGACTTAACATTTTGAGAGGTACGTTACAAAGGGCCCTTTCAACATTTGAAATAAATTGGCCATTCTTATAACCCAATAATTGGCTAAGTTCTGATTGCGAATAACCTTTGGGATGACCCATTCTCTTTTCACGAATAAGCTTGGCGATACTTTCAAAACTTCTCATTATTGACCTCGTTGTATGTAAAAACTTTTGATTTATGTGTCGGTGAGTTTTATTGAGTCTCATGCCTCGACCGTTTGTGCTTTTATACTAAGCCGAGAAGGTAAATACTGAAAGGTTCATTAAGGTAAAATTATTGACAAGGCAATTAACTTACCAATAATTTCAATTATTTATACAATTTCAATAATTCTTATCGACAGACAATATTGACGTAAAAATCTATACGCACAGTCTAAGGACCAAGCTGTTGAGATGGTGTAAGGTCTCTAGATATGACGATTTTAAATAAGCTCCTCCTCTCAATTTTCATGACCTTCCTCATCCTTGGACTACAAGGAAGGGGCCTCCATGCCCAAACTCAGGAAAACACTCGCACTATTAAAAAGCTTGCTCGCTTAAAGATTGATAGCTCCATCAACCCGGCCACTTACTCCTATCTTGAATCCAGCTTTAAAGAAGCCAGTTCAAAGAACTTTGATGCTATCCTTATTGAACTCAACACGCCTGGCGGTCTTGTGACCACCACCAAAGATATCCTCACTCTCTTTGGTAACGCCGACATCCCCGTCATCGTATGGATTAGACCCGAAGGGGCAAGTGCAACTTCGGCTGGCGCTATTATCGCTTCAGGGGCTCACCTTCTCTACATGTCTGAGGGCACAAATATGGGAGCGGCCACCCCCATTCAAATGGGAAAAGACATTGAGAAAGAATCCGACATGAGAAAGAAGGCCATCAATGATTTGGTGGCACTGGTGCAAAGCCTCGCCGAAACGCGCGGTCGAAACCCCAAACTCTTTGGTGAGATGATTGAAAAGGCCGCGTCCTTTAAAGCTCAAGAAGCAAAAGAAAAAAACCTCATTGATGGTATCGTTAACACAGATAAAGAACTCTATCGTGCCTTAGAAAAAGCAAACCTTAGACTAAAAGGCCAGGACCTGACTCTTAAGCTTGATAATCCCCTTCAAGTTGATATTGAAATGGACTCCGGTCAAAAGCTTCTCAATATTTTTGCTGATCCCTCTACTGCTTATGTCCTCTTTCTTATCGGGGCTGCGCTTCTGTATTTAGAATTTCAAGCGGCCGGTGGCTTTATCGCAGGTAGCGTGGGCGTAGTGTGCCTTCTTTTAGCAGGCATTGGCTTTCAAGTCCTGCCCCTTAACTTTGGTGCCCTTGGTCTCATCGTTGCCTCCTTTGTGCTCTTTGTTCTGGAGGCCTTTATCACGAGCTACGGTATACTCTCCTTAGCAGGACTTGCCTCACTGATCGCAGGCTCCCTCTTTCTCTTTCGCACAGATGATGCCTACCTTAGTCTTTCCACATCCTTTATTTTGGCAGTAGTTGCCGCCATTGCGGCCTTCCTTGGCCTATGCCTCTTTCTCATCCTCAAGGAGCGCAAAAATATTGGTAAGGAAAAATTCAATGAGACCCTTGATCGTCCTGGGGCCGTGGTTAAATTTTTAAAGAACGAAGGTGACCGAAAACTTTATCAAGTGAAAATTGGTGGCGAGTTTTGGAATGCCTTTTGCTCAGAAGACTTATCCCCTGGCGACCAAGTGACCGTGAGTGCTAAGGAAGAACACTCAATGAACCTCATCGTAAAAAAATTATCTTAAATATTTAACTCACTCTAGATAGCCCCTAAGGAGCCTCTATGTTTAACCCCGTATTTCTCTTTATCCTCCTGCTTGTTATTCTCCTTTTTAATACCATTAAGATTTTGCGTGAGTACCAAAGGGCCGTTGTCTTTCGCCTTGGCCGCTACTCAAGCCTCAGAGGCCCAGGTCTCATCGTCCTTATTCCGGGACTAGAAAAAATGGTGAGAGTCGACCTGAGAACAGTGACAATGGATATTCCTTCCCAAGATATTATTTCTAAGGACAACGTCACACTCAAGGTCAACGGCGTGGTTTATTTTAGAGTGGATAATCCTGAAAAAGCTGTTATCGCTGTTGAAGATTATTATTCGGCCACGGCCCAAATCTCTCAGACAACATTAAGAACTGTTATTGGTCAGTATGAACTTGATGAGATCCTGCAACACCGAGACAAGATCAATGCTTCCCTTCAAGAAATTCTTGATGAGCAAACCGAGCCTTGGGGAGTTAAAGTCAGCGCTGTAGAAGTGAAGGCCATTGACCTTCCTCTTGATATGCAAAAGGCCATGGCCCGTCAGGCCCAAGCAGAAAGGGATAAGAGGGCGAAAATTATTTCGGCAGAGGCTGAGTTTGAGGCCTCTAAGAAACTGGCCGAGGCTGCTGAGATTCTCGATTCACAACCCAATGCCATCACCCTACGCTATCTTGAGACCATGCAAAATATTTCAGCAGGAGAAGGAAAGTCGACCACCTTCTTTCCCCTGCCTGTAAAGTTTATGGAAACTTTCCTTAATCGTGACAAGCAATAAACTGACTCACACCCTCATACCTTTTTCAAAACCAAAGGAAGTTGCTGACCTCTGTGTTGAGGTCAGCTTACTCCATGAAGGTCCCCTGTGGTTGCTTGAGTATAAAGTTGTCGGCCTTTCTAGTGAAAGCAAACTCATCTGGCCGCCCTTGACCCTGAATGAACGCCAAATGGCTTTATGGGAGAGCACCTGTATGGAGGCCTTCTTCATGTATGAAGATGGCAGTTATGAAGAGTGGAACTTCTCTCCTACGGGCGCCTGGAATTGCTATTCCTTTACAAGTTACCGTACGCCTCAAAAGCTTGTTGAAAAACCAGTTGAGGTGCCTACCCTAAAGAATAGTGAGGAAGGTGTCCTCAAGGTCTCACTCGAGAGAAGACCAGACCCAAAGTACTTTAACCTCACTTCAGTTATAGAAGTTAAAACTAATGGTGACAAAAGTATTTATTACCTGGCCAAGGGCCATCCAAAAGATCAGGCAGACTTTCATCACAAAAGTTGTTTTTCTCCTTTAGCTTAGCCAACTTTTTCCCTACTATAGCCTAAACAAAAATCACGAGTGAATTTATGGCCACTACCCTTAAACATCTCTTTTTCATGCTTACTATCTTTCTAATATCAAGCTGCGCGATCCTGCTTGAAAAAGAAAATGAGCTGCGTGTTCTTCACTACAATATTTTAGAATTGGATACGCCTAAGATTCAGGGTGATCATGGTCTCGAACAAAAGAAGGCCTTGAGTCAATTTCTTGCGGGAATCAATGAGTCCCATAGACCCCAAGTTATTTCCTACAATGAAATGCAATACGATAGGCCTGGCATCCCAAATGACAGCTACAAAAGTGAAGGGTCAAACGCTGAGATTTTTACCAAGAGGCACTTTCCCCTGGCAAAGGAATCTAAGCAGAAGTGGAGCTTTTCTTTTCACGAGGCCAATACCGGCAAGAGGGCAAAGAAGTATAAGGGAAGCTATGTCACTCCCCACTCCTCCCTACCAAAGAATAAGCGCGCCTATGCTGACCAAGTTAGCTATGGTCTCTTTCCTGGCCAATACTCAACCGCCATGGCGACGACTTTTCCTATCGTCAAAAGAACCGTTATTTCAGATATCAAGTGGAAGACCTTTAACCCCAAAATTAAACTCTCTTATTTTCGTGACGGCCTTGGAAGAAAACTCCCCCAAGACATGGAACTCTTTGATAAGGATTTCACCGACACGGTGATTGACTTCTATGGTCACGAAGTTCACCTCATTACCCTCCATACTGTCCCCAGCTATCACTTTGGTAACAAGAGAAGCCCCAACTATCATCGCAATCGCGATCAGTTGCGCTTTCTCGAGTGGTACCTCACCGGTAAGACGGCCATCCCTGTTGTGCTT
>JAUIBX010000204.1 GCA_030427595.1 Bacteriovoracia bacterium
TCTCTTTGATACTGTGGTTTCTTCTCAAGAAAGTTAAGCACTACGGCTACCTCGCCTCGACCTTTCTCATTGGCTACGGAGTCTTTCGCTATATCGTAGAGTTCTTTAGAGAACCGGATGCTCAACTCGGCTACTACCTTGGGGGCACAACGACCATGGGCCAAATCCTTTGCATGGTGATGGTCTTAATTGGGATTACTGCTTTAATGGTCGTTAAGAATAAGAAGCTTGAGAGGTAGAAGGTGTCTGAGAGTAATCTTCATCGCCTAAGTCTTGCCTCTCTCTTTATTTTAGTCATCGCTACTTTCACGTCTGTAAGTATTAGTGCGGGTTCCCACATCCTTATTATCATTCCTGGTTTCTATTTTCTCTTTAAGGGGGTGAAGGATAAGAGTATTGAACTTCCTAAGAGCTTTATTGCCTTGGTTCTTCTGTGGCTCTTTTCAGTCATAAGTGTGCCCTTTAATTTGGACACAATTTCTCATCCTATAAAAAATGTTATTAAGACGAAGTACTTTTTAGTAGCGATCCTGTCATCCTATGCTTTCTACTACCTCAAGAAAGACTTTCTTTCAGAAAAAAATAAGAAGCTTCTCTTTAATCTGGCCGTTTTGAGTGTCACCCTTGCGACAATCTCTGGCCTGATAGGTTTGTGGACGGGCTTTAATCCCCTTAAGTTTAAACCCGCTTGTCATGCGACCAGGGCCTGTGGCCTCTATGGCATGTACATGACTTATGGTTACGGTATTTCCATGGTTGTTTCACTCCTTGTTGGGCTTAGCTTTGATCAAAAAATTTGGGAGAGAAAACTTAAGAGCTTTATGAATAAGAAGCTCTTTTATGGGGCGACTTTTATTAACTTTGTGGGCATGGTTTTTAGCTGGGCACGTGGTGGTCTTTTGGGCTTCATCCTTTCTCTGCCTTTTTACTTCTTTAAAAATTCAAAGAAACTTTTTATTCAAATCACTGTTGCTTGTGTGATTGTGGCAGGCCTTGCCTTTGCGCTGAGCCCCAAGGTTCAAAATGTCTTTCTCAAAAGAGGCGGCTCCAATGTTGAACGCCTAAGTCACTTTGCTGGTGCTTTTGCGGCCTTCAAAGAGAAGCCATTTTTAGGTGTTGGTTACAAAAATTATGAGCCTCAAAGTAAGATCATCAAAAAGAGAAATGAAGTAGAGCTTGATCACCTCGGCGGTCATGCCCATTCCAATTACCTGGAGCATCTTGCAAGTACGGGTGCTTTGGGCTTTTTGGCCTTTGTTGCTTTCGTTCTCTTTTGGCTCTATGAAAGTTATCAAACATCAAGCGTACTTTTTATCTTTGTTTTAAATTTCTTTATTTCAGGATTCACTCAATATACTTTTGGAGATGGAGAGAACCTCTTTCTAATCTTTGGAATTTATAGTTTCTTTGCTTTGGGAAAGAAGTCTAAAGAAGAAGTCTGAAGTCTCTTAAAGGCTAGTGTAGCCTTCAACAGCAAATTCTTTCATGATATCTGTGGTGCCTGGGTAACCTTGAGGTGGCGCCACCATTTCTCCAGAAAGGTACATGGGAAAACAGGTAAGGGTGCACTGTCCTTGATAAATCAGCTTAAGATTATTTTTGTTATTCCAAGTGTAGTTAGCGGCATTGGCGACTTTTGAGTACTCGTCTTGTTTTCCATAGCGGTTGATGAGGCTTTGATGGAAAACATCATGAAGAAAGTAAGAGGGAAGACGAGCAAAGAAGGCAACCGACTCACCTTGAAAGATATTGACGAAGACCGGGAATTTATAACGAATGTGTGAGACGTAGAATTTATAAATTTTTGCGGGACCCTTATCAATTTCTAGTTCACCCTTTCCATACTTCTTTTCCATTTCAGTAAATTTCTTGCCGGGATAAAAGTCGCCAAGAGTATCGAGAGAAAAGTTGTAATTGGGTGGCTCAATTTGTCCGAGCACAGCGCTTGGTCTTAAGTAAATAAGCCCGAGAATAAGGAAAAGGAGAAAAAAGGTCTTTTGCATACTGTTAAATCGCTGATTTCGTTACAATGCTAAGGATATTCTATCTTAATTGAGTCATTCGTCGTTTAAAGGGGCAATTCATGCAGGAAGCATCGAAGAAAGAGGCACAAAGAATCGGTTATGCCATGGTCGGAGGTCTGATTATCGGCCTCATTATCCACTCCATGGGCCAGGCAAGCTATGTTGAGTACATAAAGCCGTTAGGAACGATTTTTATCCGCCTTCTTAAAATGGTCATTGTTCCCTTGGTTTTTTCCTCTATCTATATGTCGATGATCAACCTTGGCACTCCTGAGGCCCTGGGCTCCATGGGAAGAAAAGCTGTGAGTTACTACTTTGTGACAACTGTAATTGCTGTTTTCTTTGGTCTTGTTTTCGTGAATATCATCAACCCAGGAATTGGGACGAGTTTAGGAACTGCGGGACTGAATGGTCTTTCAAGTGAAATGGCCTCAAAGGTCACTGAGCAAAAGGGTCTTTATCAGACAATCCTAAGTGTTCTTATCGATGCTATCCCTACTAATCCAGCGGGCTCACTTTCTGATGCCAATATTCTACAGATTATTGTCTTTGCTATTTTTATGGGGATTGTCGCTCTTTACACAAAGGACAAGGCCACTCCTATCAATAATATTATGGGAGCTCTTGAGGAGATGACTCTTAAGCTCACTCACGTCATTATGCGTTTTGCACCGATTGGTATCTTTGTCCTTATGATGGATGTGATGGCCAAGTCTGGTACCACGGCAATCGTTTCTCTTAGTAAATATATTCTTACGGTTATTGTGGGGCTTACCTGTCACGCGATTTTTCTTATGTTTGTCGCCTCAGCTCGTTTAAAGAAGTCTCCCATGTATATCTTAAAAGGTGTCTCGGCTCCACTTCTTACGGCCTTTTCAACTTCTTCATCGGCTGCCACACTACCTATCACCATGACAGCTGTTGAAGAGAATCTTGGTGTTCGTAAAGATACGGCGAAGTTTGTTCTTCCTCTTGGAGCAACGATTAATATGGATGGAACGGCCCTCTATGAGTCTGTTGCAGCTATTTTTATTGCTCAGGCTTATGGCATTGATCTTGGAATTGGTCAGCAAGTCGTTATCTTTATGACGGCCTCCCTTGCGGCCATTGGAGCTGCGGCCATTCCCGGGGCTGGCCTTATTACGATGTCGATTGTTCTCGGGGCGGTTGGTTTACCACTAGAGGGTATCGGGCTGATCTTGGCCGTCGATCGTCTTCTTGATATGTTTAGAACAACAGTTAATGTTTTTGGTGATGCTGTTGGGACAATCGTGGTTGATAGTTTCTTAACAAATGACGAGGTTCATAAGTCATGATGAAGTATTTTGTTCTTTTCTCATTGTTATTTGTCTCTTGTGCTCAATTTTCTTCTAAAGAAGAGAAGGTTATTGGTGAAAACTTAAAAGCACATCATTTTAAGTCGATCTTCTTTTCAGGTCAGCCAACGGCAGAGGATTTCAAGAAGCTAAAAGAGCAGGGTTTCACCCATGTCATAAACCTAAGACGAGAGACAGAATATGATGAAAGAGGTGAGCGCCAGCAAATAAAGGAGCTGGGCATGCATTACTCACACCATCCCTTTCCGCTAGATCTGAAAGTTGATGATGCCTACGTTGATCAGGTGACGGATTCTGTTATTAAGCATCGTCAAAAGGGCAAGACTCTTGTTCATTGCTCTTCAGGTAATAGGGTTGCTATTTGGTTAGGTGGCCACTTCTCTCGTGATCATGGTGATTCAAAAGAGGAAGCTTTCAAGCGCGCTCAAGACATGGGTTTAACTAAAGAGGGTGCAAAGAAGGACCTCAAAGAATATCTAGGTCTTCCCTAAGTTTAGAGTTTTGTTGTCTAGCATTTGAATCTGTACAAGAGATTTTACTGAGCTATCTTGGCCACACCTGTGAAAACTTTCACTTGAGCTGAGGTATCCATGACAACAAACGCCCGCATCAATGATTTAGCAAAAAGTCCCGCAAAGAAAGTTCTCTTTAAGCTTATGAAGTCTTTAAGGAGGGGAAGTATTGACTTGGTAACCCCTGAGGGAGAGCACTTTCACTTCCAAGGAAGATTTTCAGGTACTTCTGCTCAGTTGATAATTAACGACTGGAAGCTTCTCGATGCACTCTTTAGCCGCGGTGATATTGGTTTTGGTGAAGCCTATCGTGATGGCCTATGCGACTCAGAGGATATTTCAAAAGTCATTTTATTAGCGATCCAAAATGAGGATGTGTTCAAGAAGGTTATTGTGGGAAGTGCAGCTTCTCTCGTGCCCTATATTGTTAAGCATAAACTCAATCGTAATACGATTAAGGGAAGCCAGAAGAATATTGAAGCCCATTATGATCTGGGAAATGATTTCTATAAGCTGTGGTTAGACGAAACCATGACCTATTCCTCGGCTTACTTTGAAGGAGAAGCAAAGACTTTAGAAGAAGCGCAACTGCAAAAGTATGATCAAATTCTAAAAGGCTTATCTCATCTTCCTGAGGGATCAAAAATTCTTGAAGTCGGTTGTGGTTGGGGTGGCTTTATGAGGCGTGTACTTGAGAAGTGTAGCTTTGATGTCTTTGGCCTCACTCTTTCCAAAGAACAAAAGCGTTTTATTGAAGAAAGACGTGCAGGCCAGGTCATTCTACAGGATTACCGAAAGCATGATGGTCTGTATGACGGTATTGTTTCTATTGAAATGTTTGAGGCTTTGGGAAAAGAGTATTGGTCGACATACTTTAAAAAGATTTCTTCTCTTCTTAAAGTTGGTGCACCAGCGGTTATTCAAACAATCACCATGAATGAATATGATTTTAAGGCTTACAAAAAAGGAACGGACTTCATTCAACAGTATATTTTCCCAGGGGGGATGCTTCCAAGTGTTGAGGCCTTCACAAAACTTGCTAGAAAAGCTGGTCTTCGTTTGATGAAGTCTCAAAGTTTTGGTCCTTCATACGCTAAGACACTAGAGCTGTGGGAAAAGTCATTTAGTGAAGTTGAAGAGAAGATTTTCGAGCTTGGATTTGATCAGTCTTTCATACGGCTTTGGCGTTTCTATTTAAAATATTGCCAAGGTGCTTTTGAGAGCGGAAAGATTAACGTCTATCAATTCACTCTTCAGAAGATGTAATTTTGCCCACTTTTGTGGGCAGCTTTTTCTAAACAAAAAAAGAAGCGCTGCCTACTCTAACTGACCAGAATTATTGCCTTTTTAGCAATTCTAGGAGTTTGATCTTAGAGAAAACTCGATATTCTTCGACAATTAACCGAGAAGTGAACGTGGTTAAATGTTGGAGTTACAGGTGAAATATTTTCTTTCAATCATTCTTCTTAGTGCTCTCTTAAGTACCAATACTTTTGCGCAACAAAGATACGAGGTATCCACAGGGATTGATATCTTAAATAGAGACAATAATAGAAGTACTTCAATTGGTCCTGAAGATGACCTTCAATTTGAGATCATAGAAGAGGGCTCTTGGTATTATCGGATAAGAGTCTATAACAGTGATGGCAGTCTAAGAAACGGTGATTTTATTTCTGCTAAGAGTAATATTGATAATGCTTTCGTTTATGCAAATGTCATCAATAATTTCGAAGATACGGTCGCTGCTCTTACTGAAACGGGTGAGCCTCCAACTTGTCATCTCTGTGAACAAGAAGATGAAGAGGCAACTCAAGAAATGTCAGAGTCATGTGATATTCCTGGAACGACAAATGATTGGAGAAGAAAGTGTCGTCAACTCTACAATAGTAACATCCCACAAGCTGCGCTGGATTATGCTTTAAGAGCGATGAAGCTTAATGCCACTTCATTTAGAACGAATAAGTGTTTTGATAGCCAGGGAATTATGGGACCCGACCATTATTCAATGCATGGACTTACGGCCAACGAGCTTGAAAATGATTTACTCGCAGAGGGCCTTCCCAATAAGTGTCAGATGATTATCAATGATACTGATGATCGTAGTCCTTCTTCTGGAGGAGATGATTGTCGTGGTCGGATGTATTATATTGACCTTTGTCAGGGCGATAATGCTGTTGTTCAAGAGGATTACTTTAATCTCGGAACTGGAACCTGTCGTGGTGGAGGAAACGGTTTTAGAAATGGAAGTGGAATAAGGACAACTGTAAAAGGGGTTTTCTTTACCCATACAGAAACATTCGACTTTGCTAAGAATAATGGACCTTACAATGAAGCTCGTCGTCGAGTTCAAAGAGCTGGTGGACCAAGAGAAGCAACTGCGCTTCAGCTTTTTGGGTTACAAAATACCAACAACCTGTCGTCCTCCACGGCGAAATATATCCATATCTCACCCTATCGATCTTCTTTTGGTTGCCCCTCGATTGCTCCAGAGAATTACTATATGATTGAAGCTCTTGCTAATAATGGTCCGGCCATGGTTCTTAACTGGGGTCGTGAAGGAATGGAGGATTTAGAAGCATGCACAGAATAATTATCTTATGCTTTACATTTTTAGTGTCCTCTCAAGTCTTCGCTTCAGAGAAGTGCTTCTATGACAAAAAGAATATCATCGTCGTAAAGAGAGATGGTGAGAGCAAAGTAACTTTTGAAGTTAAAGGAAAGAAAGAGGCCTCAGGTCTTTTCTTTTGTTACCTTGAAAACCCAAATAAGAAAGAATCGAAAAGTTTCATGTGCCAGGGTGATGATGACAGTGGCAGGTTTGTGATGACAGATAAAGAAATCATCTTTAAAAGTGCCGTTTCCCTAGGTTCACCTGATGAACCCACCTATTTAAGCGTAGAG
>JAUIBX010000205.1 GCA_030427595.1 Bacteriovoracia bacterium
ACCTGTTCTTCTGCGGTAGCAAAACGGTGAAGGGAACCAAGGCCTCCCATCTCTGCCATAGCGCACGCCATGGCCGTTTCAGTAATGGTGTCCATATTGGCAGTAACGATGGGCATTTCAAGTTCAAAGTTCTTGGTGACGTGGCTTTTCAGGTCAGTGTGGCGACGGGAAGGGATTTCTGAATGGCGAGGCACCATCAAGACATCATCAAAGGTCAAACCTCTTGAACGTTCTAAAATTTGATCACCAGAAAACATTAAACTCATAGGGAAAATCCTCTTTTTTAAAGGGGGTTAAAAAAATGCAGTTGATTGCAAACAGGGAATCTTACCTAGACAAAGTCACCATGCCAACCGATCGCCGCACAGCGCAGGTGTGCTTTAATGGGCAATGAGGCCGATTATGAGATTTTAAAGCAGCTCGTGGTAGAGCTTGAGACCATGACCGCGAATTTTACGCATACTGACAACCATGTCGGAATAGGTCATCAGGTTATTGGGGTCATTGCTGAATTCCTCAAACCTTTTGAGGTGCTCCTCTCTTAAGGATTCGGCAGCAATTTTGAGTTTCTGGGCCTGAATTTGAATATGCTTGTCATCAACCTCTGGCATCAAAGGCAGAGACTGACTCACCTCCCAGTAAAAGTCTTTAACCTGGCGGTAAAAGGCCACAAACTCTTGGCGCCAATCACTCTTACCGCCTCCCTGGATATAGCGGGTGTTGTAACTGGCCACCTTATCAAGATAATCAGCAATACTCTCTAAGCTCTCAGCAATCCTTAAATGGGCCTGCACTGTTTGGGCCTGATTGTAAGTGAGGGACTTCTCAATGAGCTGGCCAAGGAACTTGGTGATCTCTTGGTGCATATTATCTGTAATACGCTCATAGTCTTTGATCTTGGCCATGGTTCTTCCTGAAGCCTCCCCATCAATGAGGTACTGCTCAGTCAAACGAAACAGACGATCCACTATATTTTTAAACTTATTGAGGTGAAGGGCACTTTGGATGAGGCTCATGGCCGGAACCATATCTTGGGAGCGCCCAAGGTTTTCCAACTCAACCATGGATTTATCCGGGGTTTCAGGGTAGCGCTTCTTAATCGACAGGCGGATAGGACGAAAGAGCACAATAAAGATGGCCACACTGAGAAGACGAAGACCTGCGAAGAAGAGAAAAATCAGATGGCCATTACTGTCGGCATAGTCCCAAGGCAAAAAGACCAGAGCGAGACTGCCTACAACCAGACCAATGGTACTCATAAAACCATGACCAAGGGCGACCTTAGCTGAGGAACGGTTGCCACGAGCGGCCAAACGATAAATGGGCCAAAAGGCCAGAGCGTGGACCCCCACTGCCGCTGGAAGCAGAAGCCCCAAATTAAAGTGGGCACTGTCATGAATGAGCATAAGGAGAAGAATGGTCACCACAGATGAGCGTAGGAGATAAGAAAGAACCCCGCCGATCGCTACACCTGTTACCAAGCTGAGAAAATAAGGTCCATCGAGGCTAGAACCTAAGAAAGATTGATCAAAGCCAGAGAAGAACTTTAGGCCATCACTAAGAAAGTATTGGCCGAGACTCACAAGACCAAAACCAAAGAGCAGACCGTATGAGTTTTGAAACCAGAGGCCGTAGCGACTCCTCACCAACATTTGCGCCAACAGCGCAGCTGAAAGAAAGACCAAGGCCGATTTAAAGCTCAGAAAGCTAATACCAAAGAGTAAAATAAGGGGTCCAAGGTGGGCCCCTCCCATAAAGAGAAGACCTGCGCGAGACTTAACCAAACCGGCGTTTACTAGACCCAGGAGGGTGCTCATAGTGGTCATGGTTGAGCCACTGAGGGCCGACACCATGAAGCCTTTAAAGAAGGTCTTATTGTCTTTTTCTTTAAGGGATTGAAGAAGATGAAAGAGAGGGATTTCTGCTAACTCGAGAAGGTTGTTGCAGATCATTTGGATACCGGCCACCAATAAGGTGAGTCCGACAGCAGCTCCAGCAAGAAAATAAAAAGTTTCCACCAATAGGGACTTTGTTCTTAAAAGTTAACGTTTGTTCATCGGCCCTTACTTGTTGTCTGGACCACTTTAATAACTTGGTTAAGAAGTGGTTAAAGACGCCACAAAGATCGGGATAATGATGTATAAAATGGTATCTCGGATCAAATAAAAGAGAAAGAAGTAAATAAAAGCTTTGGGACCCTTCATCCATAAGCGCTCAAGGCCAAGGTATTGCGCCTTCTTACTCATGGCAATCATAAAGCGGCTCTTGCCCCAGTGCTTGATAAAAAATGAGGCTGCGCCATCGACCTTGCGATCAAAGGCAAGAAACTTGTCTTTTACATAGCGAGGAATATAGGGAGTAAAATACTGCCACCAGGCTTTCTTACGGCGAGCACCACTATGATCCTGATCCGGGCCAGGCTTAGAAGCAAGGGAATTCGTTGTGGGCTGCGTTACATTCTGTGTCATGTTCATAACTTAGCAGAGCATGGGGTTTTTGCCTACCGTCGTTTAAGCAATGTGAAAAATAAGCTCAACATACAAAACTGTGACAATTCTCCTGGCCTCTTTTGCTAATTTATTAACATGCTAAATGGTTTAAAACTCATTAATTTTCCCCCGTGCGAAGAGAGCGAAGCTCTTTTGAAGGAGCGCACATCAGGACAGGTCTTTGTCATGAGAACTTGCCAAAGAACAATGGTTCTTGGCTTCAATGACCTCCCTGAAAAGTTGATGAGCGCATTAAAAAGAAGTGAAAAAAGCGCTCACAACGAAGCAAGTGAACTTTACTTTGGTCTAGAGGCCTATCAATTTCTTTTGGAAACTATCTGTGGTCTAAAAAGTCGCATTTTAGGCGAGAACGAAATTGTTCACCAATTCAAAGAGGCTTACCTTCAATTTATGGAGACAGAGAGACCCAACCGCTTAGTTCAAAATTTATTAGAGAAACTTTTTAAAGATGCTAAGGATATTCGATCAGAGTATCTCAAGAATATTGGTCTGCAAACTTATGCGGGAATCACCCGAAAGCTTCTTATTGAAAGGTTAGCGCCAAATGAGAGTGTCGTACTCTTAGGCTCTGGTGAACTTGCTGAAGACCTTCTCAAAATTTGCGGCAGACGCTTTAACCTTATTCTCTGTGCGCGAAATAACCAAAGGGTGCAAGAACTTAAGAAGAGTTACTCTTTTGAAGTCCTCCCTTGGGAAAAGAGAGATGACGCCTTAATGGCCGCCAATATCATCAACACGATTGGTACAAAAGACGAAATCTTCACATCAAAAGCACTTAAAGATTTTTCTCAGCAAGAGGACAGCAAACTTGTCATCGACTTGGCCGAACCTAGCCCTGTACCTTGGAAGGAGTTACGGCCTCTAGAGAGCAAGAGAATCTTCACCTTGGAGGAAGTATTCCAGCAAGGAGAACGTTACAACCAAGAAAAACGCACCAAAGTCCAAAGTGCCACAAATGCCATCAAAGAGCGCACCAAACACCGAGAAAGCCATTTTACTCTTCACCTGCCCTTTGGCTGGGATGAGCTACAATTTGCCTAAATTAAGGCCTAACAAAGCTCTCACTAGTCCGCATCGAATAAAGACAAAACACCCTCCCCTTTGATAGAAAGCGCCATATGAAAGAAAAGCCAAATACATCACTTCCCCATTACATCATTGGAACCCGCGGCAGTTTGTTGGCCCTCACCCAATGCTTACAGGTCAAAGATCAGCTCGAGGCCATGGGCGAGGCCACCTTTTCCCTAAAGATCATCAAAACAGAAGGCGATGAAAATACCAGCGCCCCCTTGTGGGCCATCGATGGCAAGGACTTCTTTACGAAAGAATTGGATCAGGCACTATTGGGAAATGAAGTCGATATGGTTGTCCATAGCTACAAGGACCTCGGCTCGGAGAGACCCCAAGGTATCAAGCTTGCCACTATCACAAAGAGAAGCTTTGCTAACGATATCCTCTTTATCAGAAAGAGTGCTCTCAATGAGCTTCAAGAAAAATCAAAGAATCACTTTGTTGTGGGGACCTCTAGTCCAAGAAGGATGACCAATATTGAAACGGCTTTGCAAGAGTATTTACCGTGGGGTGCTGAAAAGGAAATTAAAGTAACCACAAAATCCTTAAGAGGTAACGTCAACACTCGCCTCAAAAAGTGTGTCGATGGTGAGTACGACGCTGTCGTTTTGGCATTGCCGGGAATTGAGAGGCTTGCTCTCGGTTTAAAAAATGAAGAGAACGAGGCCTATGAAAAACATGGCAACCCTATTGCTATCCTAAAAGAACTTATTAAAGAGTTGGACTTTATGGTCCTCCCCCTGAGCACCTTTCCTGCGGCCGCAAGTCAAGGGGCGCTTGGAATAGAGTGTTTAGAAAAGAGAGATGACCAAGGTCACCTTGAAGGCCTCTTAAAGAAACTCAATGATGAAAGAACCATAAGCGAAGTAAAAAGAGAGAGGGAACTCTTTCAAAAATTTGGTGGTGGCTGCCACCTCGCTGTAGGAATAAGTGTCTCCTCTACCCCAGCAGGACTGAGACAATGCCTACGTGGTAAGGTCGACGAAAAGGCCATTAATGAAATCTCCATGGTCAGAGAAAGTGAGCTGCCTCCCTTAAAAGGGACCAGGTTTATTGGGTTACCAAAAGTAAGCTCGTTTCAAAATGCTCTGGCCGATGAACTTCTCACTAAAGAAGCCCTTTCTTCTTTTAAAGAAGAGCTTTTAAAGTTTGAGGGTCAAGACCTCTTGGCCACAAGCCCCAGTGTGGTGCAAATTTTAAAAGAGAACCTTAATCCCGATGAGATTGCCACTCTCGCTAATAAAAACTCTTGGTGGGCAAGCGGTGCTAAGACGATGAGAAAATTGGCGGAGATTGGAATATGGGTTAAGGGAAGTGCAGATTCCCTAGGAGAAGATCATTTAAAAGAAATCAGAAGCTCTGCTCTTATTGACCTCTTTCTTGGTAAGGCCAGATGGACATCCCTTACTGGAGAGGGTAATCACTGTACTTTAGGCCCGACCCTCAGTCTCTATAAGAAAGTGACAAAAGGCCCTTCCCCTGATTTTAGGAAAACCATTGAAGAGTGTGGGCTCTATTACTGGACAAGCCCCTCTCAGTACGACGCTTATCAGAAAGAATTTAATCTCAATCCAGATGCCTTTCACGCCTGCGGCCTTGGCAAGACCTACAGTGCTCTCAAAGAAGAAAAAGAACTCCATGCCATCTCCTCCATGCAGGAACTTAAGACCTGGAGTGAAAGCTAAAAGAAATTTAATTAAAGATAAAAACGACCAAAGGAATATTTTAAGATGAAAACAACTGACCAAACACAACTCTTTGAACAGTCTAAAAAAATTGTACCAGGTGGTGTCCACTCACCGGTGCGCTCCTTTAAAGGACTGCACACCACACCCCGCTTTATTGAAAAAGCAAAGGGAGCTAAAATTTGGGATGTTGAAGGTAAAGACTATATTGATTTTTGCATGAGCTTTGGCCCTCTCATTCTTGGTCACGCCAATGACACCGTTAAAGAGGCCCTTAATCAACAACTGGAAAAAGGTTGGTCCTATGGGGCATGTGAAACCTATTCTCTTGAATTGGCCGAGTTCTTGGTTGAGCGCCTTCCCCATATTGACCAAATCCGATTTGTAAACTCTGGTACCGAGGCCGTTATGACGGCCGTCCGCCTCGCCAGAGGTGCCAGTGGCAGAAAGAAAATCATTAAGTTTGATGGCTGCTATCATGGTCACCTCGATGCCCTCCTTATAAAGGCCGGCTCAGGGCTTGCTGGTACAGCAGAGGCCTCAAGTGGTGGTGTACCCGCTTCCATCGCTGAAGATACCCTCATTTTAGAATTAGGTGATTTAGAGGGATGCCGTCAGGTTCTAGAGCGTTATCCAGAAGATGTCGCTCTTATTGCTGTTGAGCCTCTACCGGCCAATAACGGTCTTCTCCCTCAAACCCAAGAATTCCTCCAAGGCCTAAGAGACCTCGCCGACCAATATGGCGCCTTTCTTCTCTTTGATGAAGTGATTTCCGGCTTTCGTATGGGCTTTGGTGGCATGGCCGAAAAAACTGGCATCACTCCCGATATGGTTTGCTATGGAAAAATCATTGGTGGTGGATTACCAGTAGGAGCTGTTGCCGCGAAAAGAGAGGTCATGGAAAACTTAGCTCCTGTTGGAGGGGTCTATCAGGCCGGGACATTGAGTGCCAATCCTCTGGCGATGGTGGGTGGTCTTGAAACCCTTAAGCATATGACACCTGCCGCTTATGAAACTCTAGAAAAGAACACTCAAAATATTGTCGCTCTCTTTAAGAAATGGTTTCAAGAGTTTGAAGGAGGTCGCTTTAAAGACTTAGGAATTGTCCAAGAGGGCTCGCTCTTTTGGATTCATCCTGGAGAAGCGCCAAAGAAAGTATCACAAATGCCTCATGACTTGGCCGATCGTTTTAAAGAGCTCTTTGAGATTCTCCTCAATAAAGGAATATATCTGGCGCCCAATGCTTATGAGGTTGGTTTTGTTTCTCTGGCCCATGATGATGCGGTCATAGAAGAACTCAGAGAGAGGTTATGGTCTTAATGACTCAAATCATGAGACTCCCATAGCGATGACAGCAAAGAGCTTGCCCACTAATAAGAAAGTCAAAAAGAAGAATGAGAATCTTCTCATTATCTTTGCCATGTTCTATGTGGCCTTAATCCTTGCCCTAGGTTCGTGGTGGCTCTACCTCATTGTTAAATATGGT
>JAUIBX010000206.1 GCA_030427595.1 Bacteriovoracia bacterium
ATTGGCGGTTGGTCTAGATGTGACCAATCCCGAGCCAATGAAGGCCAACTCTCCCCTCTTAAAAAGAGAAGATTGTGTCGTGTTACCCCACATTGGTTCAGCAACTGATGAAACCCGCCTAAAGATGACAAAGATGTGCCTTGAAAATCTCCTAAAGGCAAGCGAAAGAAAATCTTTACCCTACGGTGTAGTTGATCCCTTTAAAAACTAAAGACGAAAAGATCTTTTTCTCATAAGTCCTAGGCCCACACCTAGAATGAGGCTGACTAAAAAGGCACCAAGACCGCCTTGAGGTGGCCTAGGACCTCCATCAACAAAAGCGACAGAGCCACACATGCCCCCACTTTCTTCTTCATAGGTAACAACTCTATTTTCGGGAGGTGTAGGAGGAGCTGCAGTAATAGGCTCAGTTCCCTCAAAAGTACTATCAGGGCTCGTCACCAAAGCCTCTTCAAGAGCGGCAAAGGCATCGATAAGACCAGAGCCACATCCACCTTCTTGATAACAGCTAAAGAACTTCGTAGTTCTTTTGAGAATATCTTCAACCTGTGGTGGAAAGAGATCAGGCTTTACCGACTTAATAAGGGCCACCACTCCGGCCACATGAGGAGCGGCCATAGAGGTGCCCATCATACCTTTATAGCTATCATTAGCAGGTGCTCTAGCACCATCATTAGACGTGCTAAAAACAGTGCCGTTAAAATCACCACCAGGGGCCATCACATCGACGGCACTTCCATAATTTGAATAGCGATTACCGGCCCCTACTGTAATAACATTTCGACAACTGGCCGGCACATAAGAAGTTAAGTCCATATTTGAATAAGAGTTGCCTGCGGCCACGACAACCACAGCACCTTGAGAAACGGCAAAGTCAATAGCCCCCTGCATAGTAGGACCACAGCTTCCTTTGGCCCCTAAACTAAGGTTGATCACATCTGCTTTATTGGGGTTTACATTAAGTCCTTGGACTTGGCCTCCTGCGGACCAACGGATAGCATCAGCAATATCTGAAACATAACCGCCACATTTTCCTAGAGCACGGACAGGGAGAATTCTCACACCCCAAGCAACTCCAGCAACACCAACACCATTGGCCGTCTCCGCTCCGATCGTCCCAGCAACATGGGTTCCATGCCATGTAGAATTAACATCTCTGCCACTATAGCAATTATCACCAGATTCAACCCAGTCACCGCTATCTGTAGCATCTTGATCTCGGCCATCACCATCATTTGCCATAGCAACTTCAGTGATAACATCAGCGCCTGGCAGAAGTTTATCTTTAAGTTCACGATGGGGAAGCACTCCTGTGTCGATTACGGCGACAGTAACCTGACTGGTGCCTACGGTTGTCTCCCATGCGGAAGGGAGATTGATGCCGCCATCCTCTTCAAAGTAATGCCATTGACTTTGATAGAAGGTATCTTCGGTCCCGCGGTCTCCAGGCTCCACAGTTGGTTGCAAAATAAGGTCTTCTTCAATGCTGAGAATATTTTGATCTCCGAGGGGAAAATCACGATGAATGTCACTTACACTTTCGGCCTTCACAATATTGGACTGGATGGAATTTGAAAGCGCTCCTGAGGCCGTAACTTTTTGTGTTTTGTAGCGGACAATGAAACGTTTCTTTTGCGGTCCTGCTAGAACACCATCACCAAACATTGGGCCAAGCCCTAACAAGGCCACAAGGCCCAAAGATCTCACCATTTTTTCTTCCTTGAAAAATGCGCCCATCAATCCTTGATTGGGTGCCATCAAGACTCATCCTGAGCCTTGACACATTATATCAATATAATGGAGCAAATACTGTGCCACGCGTAAATAGCCGAAAATTTATATTCCTAGGAAAATGCTACCGGGGCCAAGCTGGCAAAGAGGGTCAAAGTGAGTGGGGAGAATTAAAAAAGCCCCCATCCCTGGAGGCTTTTTTATTGGAATTCCAAAGAAAAAAGGGACCAGCTTGGTCCCTTAAACTTATAGGTTTTGAATTTCTGCTACATTGGTGATGCGAGTAACGTCCTCACCACGACATCCGTCCATGCTACACTGATTTGAAACAACACAGCCGTTACGTCTTACGTAGTCAGTATCACCGCGAACGAGGATACCTTCAATTTCACCAGTCGTAACATTGAAGACTGCTGAGCCAGAGTTACCACCGTAAGTGTCAAGACTAGCTGAGAAGTAAACATCGCGGCTGTTATTTCTTACGAAAGCTCCGTCAGCAATCTTAGTAGGGATACCAGAGGGATGGCCGATCACAACAACTTCCTGACCGTCAGCGATTTTCCCTTGCTTTCTAAAAGGCATAGGCTCACGACCAACAACAGGACGATCAAGTTCGATTACCGCGTAGTCCATACGTGTGCTTTGATCGAGAATTGATTTAATAATTCTTTTACAGCTGTAAACATTCTCAGAAGGAACGCTGTATTCAGTTTGACCTTGGTGAGTTGTTTCAAAGCCAAAAACATACTTGTACTTGTGGCAGTCAGCAGCTTGGCCCCAACGACCTTCTACGCAGTGACCTGCGGTAACAAGGATATTGGGAGCAACAAGAAAGCCTGAACAGTTAGCAGCAGCTGTTTGCTCAAAGAAAGGCTCACTTTCACAAAGACCCATTTGAGCACCAAGAGTACGCCCAACAATCTTCGTCATATTACCGTTAGTCTGAACACCACGGCTAGGAATAAGGGCCGCGGTTGAGCGGGCCATTTTTAAAAATAAGGGGTTTGTCACTTCATAAACATCACGACGGTTGTCCTCTCCGTAGATGACTTTTTGGATGGCATTGGCGTTCATTGAGAAGGCCAAAACCAGGGCCAATAAAATTCCATTTTTCTTCATAATAATTCCCTTTTGGATACTGTATTGCCGATTGAGTGCAAACATTAAACAAAGTGCCGATTTTATTGACAACTAACAAAGCCTGACATTTTTACACCGGCATTGCGTCACAGTTGTGTAACAGGATGTTATTGTTCAGGTTAGTGAATTTTAGAAATGACACGAATCATGAAAAAATAACGAACGCATCGCAAAACCAACTAAGAGTCTTCAGTATAACTGAACTTCCAGCGCCGGCCATCGGGATCTTTTAGGTTAAAGAAAACTTTATCCCCCACCTTAGAAAGCTTGGCCTTAGGTGCCTTGGCCATATCACCTTCACCATGACGGTAACTGATGAACTGAACCTTATGAAGGAGATCCTCAAGCTCAGTAAGAGTGCCTAGGTTAAACTCCACCATCATGTCCCTTTCGCCACCCTTGTGAAAAAGTTGCTCCGCGGAGGCTTGATCGACAAATAGGGTAAGGTCAGTATTTTTAAGCCAAATACCTCCCCCCTTCTCATCAGGAGAAATATCCATATCAAGAAGTTCGCTAAAGAATTGGGCCAATTCTTGCGGTTTTTGAGAATAGAGGTTGAGGTGTCCTACAAGTAAGCTCATAGGAATATTATGACCTATATAAAGCAAAAAGCCTATGAGGGATTCCCATCATAGGCCTGTGAGTCTGCGGTTTAAAGGGCTATTAAATTGGCTTCGTTTTATTACATCCCAAGGAAAGGAAAGGGCATTCCACCAACCATAGGTGTTTCATCTTCCTTTGGCTCTTCAGGAGTCATGCCAGGTGCAAGCTCAGGGATTACCGTAATTCTTGTCACATCTTCTCCGCGACAACCATCATCTTCACAATAGTTCACACGGTAGCACTTATTATCATTGTCCCAAACATAGTCTTTTTCACCACGAACAAGGATTCCTTCAACAACACCTGTTTCAGCATTAAAAACAGCAGATCCAGAGTTACCACCAAAAGTATCGAGGTTGGCCTTGAAGAAAAAGTCATGATCATCTGTTCTTACAAAGGCGCCGTCAGCGACAATCGTTGGAAGACCAGAAGGGTGACCAATAACAACAAGAGGTAGACCAATAGGAGCGCGACCTTCGGTTCTCACTTTAAGAGGCTCACGCCCAGTGACGGCCCTGTCCAAACGAATAAGAGCAAAGTCATTCTTAGACTGAGGATGATTGTTGAGCATCTGATTAACAATTTCTTTACAGGTATAAACATCTTCAGCAGGAAGCTCAGCATTTTCCTTCACCACACCAGACTGGTAATTGAAGGCCCATTTATAGTTTTCGCAATCAAAGTCTGAACGCATACAATGACCAGCTGTCACCAAAAGGTCTGGGCCAACAAGAAAGCCAGAACAATTTCCAGCAGACATCTCATCAGCGTATCTTTCATCGGAACAAACATTAAAGAATGAATCTTTTAGCTTTTCACTTGTAACAGTAAAGGAAGACCCGTCTTCGCTAGCAGCTAGCTTTGAGTTCTTAATCTGAACTGCTGTCGAGGAGGCCAAGGTCTTGTAGAGCTCATTATCTGAGTTTTCTACGAGAACACGATCATCCTCTCCATAAACAACTTTTGGTGTGATACCACGAGCTTGAGCGGCCGTGGTCAAAGTAAGAAGCGTAATGCCGGTAAGTGTGAGAGAGGGTAATTTTTTCATGTAGGTGGTCTCCAGTGCCTGTAATTCTTTCTAATGCCCACGCAAAATGTAGGAGATAGAGACCAAAATCGCCATTAATAACGCTTTGCGAATGTAAAAATAGACCCGCTTCTAGGAGCAATGTTAAAAGATGTCAGGCAATTGTCAGAAAAATGGTCTAGGGAGCAAAGTTTACTTATTTAAACTAACACAATGCAGTATAAACTAAAGCCGGATCATGCACTCGTAAAATAACCCTCCTACACTCTTCTTCGTCCAGTTTTTTCCTTAACTCTCCTAAAACCTCGCTGTGAAGAATTTCACTCTTTTCAAGAAGATAGCTCTTTTCAAAGTGAGGAAGCTCACCCTCTAATCCCTTTGCCAATAGCTCCTGAAAGCGCTGGCGCAGGAATGACTTCTTGGAGATCCCAAAGACAAAATCTTGATTTGGAAACTCTCTAAGAAGATCTGGAAAACTTTCAATCATCGCCCAGTTTTGCTGATAGTTTTTACTAAAGCCATAGCAAGGATCAAGAATAACCCGCTTTGAAAATGTCTCAAGATCGGCCTTTCTAAAGAAGTGGCAGAGATGATCAAAAAGGCCCTCAGATGGAGCTAAGAAATCCATATGATGAGATGTTTTTTGACGTTCTGGGACCTCATTGTGGCAATAAACATAACGGGCCTTTTCAAAAGTCGTTAAGAACTTTTCAACCTCATCATCCCAAAGTCCGCTGACATCGTTCCAAACGAAGAGGCTTTCGGAAATGCCAGCCTTTTTGAGCTCTTTAAAGAATCTAAAGGCCGTTTTAGGTCGGTAGGAATCAAGGCTTATAAACCCACTCCACACCTTGTCATTTTTAAGAATATCTAATGAGACGCAAAGCCTATCCCACTCCTCACTCTCATCAATGGGGTTATTCATAGGTGCCGTACTCTCAGCACCAATATCGAGATAATGAACTTTAAGACTTTTAAAATAATCAAGTTGATTTTTGATGGCGTTAACGTTTGAAAGTTTGCCACCGTCGCTAAAAGAATTAGGGGTGACATTCATCACCCCCATAATATTCAAAGAATTTTTCATCTTGGCCTAGCGTTAAACAGGAAGAGGATCATCTCCATGATTTCCAGCCACTCCGGCATCTTTGTCCTCATCTTTTTCATCGACCTTCTTCTCTTCGGGGCCTCCACCTTTAGGACCAGATGGACCTTCTTTAATTAGGGGGACTCCAATATCTTTACCATCAACAAGGTCTTTGACTTGCTTGTAATCCAAAGTTTCCCAAACGATGAGACCTTCGGCCAAACGCTCAAGAGCTTCTTTATTGTCTTTTAGAATATTAATCGCAACCTTGTAGTTTTCTGAAACCAAACGATGAATCTCTTCATCAATTTCTTGGCCGGTTTTTTCAGAGTAATTGGAAGAATTTGGAGCGGCCCAAGGGTTTGACTGCTCTTTGTGATAATTGATAGGACCAAGCTTCTCACTCATCCCCCAGGAGCAAATCATACTCTTTGCCAATTGAGTCGCGCGCTCAATATCATTTGAAGCCCCATTGGTAATTTCACCAAAAACCAACTCTTCGGCACAGCGACCACCCATTAAAAAGGCAATAAAGTTTTCCGCTCTTTCACGAGTAAGATTAAGCATATCCTCATTGGGAAGAGTCTGAGTAACCCCTAGAGCTCCCCCACGTGGCATAATAGATACTTTGTGAATGGGATCAGTGTGTGGCAGGTTCATCCCTACGAGGGTGTGCCCCGCTTCATGGTAGGCCGTCACACGTTTTTCCTTATCACTAATAACCATAGACTTGCGCTCTGGTCCCATAAGAACTTTATCTTTGGCGCTTTCAAAATCATCGTGATCAAGTTGTTTCTTATTCAAACGGGCAGCATTGAGTGCCGCTTCATTAACGAGGTTAGCGAGGTCAGCTCCTGTAAAACCGGGTGTCCCTTTGGCCACTACCTCGAGATCGACATCCTCTGAAAGAGGTGTCTTACCAGTGTGAACCTTAAGAATACCGAGACGACCACGAACATCGGGAGACCCAACGGTCACACGACGATCAAATCGACCGGGACGCAGAAGTGCCGGATCAAGAACATCAATCCTGTTGGTCGCAGCGATGAGGATAACTCCCTCATTGGATTCAAAACCATCCATTTCTACAAGAAGTTGGTTAAGGGTCTGCTCACGCTCATCATGACCACCACCCATACCATGGCCACGGTGGCGACCAAC
>JAUIBX010000207.1 GCA_030427595.1 Bacteriovoracia bacterium
GTTTTCACTCTTTTCTTTAAACGAACCATTGATGTTTGATGCAACTGACTTACCCTACTCTCTGTAACCTGAAGGGCCTGACTGATTTCCTTCATCGTCTTCTCTTCGAAGTAGTACATCGTTAAGACTTTGCCCTCATTCTTAGGAAGGTCATCGATACGACGACGGATGACTTCTTTCATATTATTTTTGTCAGCGCACTCATAAGGATTGGTTTCACAACTCTCATCCGTTAAGGCCGCCTGAAGTCCTGGCAGCGATCTCACCTCTCCCGTTTCACAAGGAGTGAGACTAAGAGTCTGGACCGGTTGAATTCTTTGCATAAGCTGGAAGTAGTCCTTCTTCTTAAGCTTAAGTGCCTTACAAAGCTCAAGGTCTGTCACTTCCCTACCAAGTTCGCAGCGAAGGTGGTCGTTGATCTTTTCGACATTCTTGATTTTATCTCTCGTGGCGCGACTGGCCCAATCGAGAGCACGTAGTTCATCTAAAATTTGACCACGAATACGATACTCAGCATATGTCTTAAACTTCACTTCTTGCTTAGGATCATATTTTTCAATAGCATCCATAAGGCCGATGGTCCCAACACTAATGAGGTCATCAAGTTCATAACTCGCAGGAAGCTTCATATAAATTTTCTTTGCTATAATTTTTACGACAGGAAGGTAGGAAACAATCAGCTTTTCTTTTTCAACACGACCCAACTTTTTCGGCTTGAACTCAACAATTTTAGCACCCATGAAAATCTCTCCCTTATTTATGCCTAAATATCTTAGCGACATGCATTATTATAGGGGAATTGGCACAATGCTTGCCCAAAAAATTCGAGCAACATAAAGTTTCAGCTATTTAGGTGATGCTAAGCACTTAGGCCACGATGACAAAATAGGCCAATGACAACAAAAGAAGGCAGTTTTTCAGAATTTTACCCCAAAAAGTCAGCAAATCTTTACCAAAGCCCTCTCAAAAAGCTCTTAGGCCCTACCGATAAGTAAAGAGTTCATAAACTGAGTTAGAGGATCAGGGTTGAATCTAGAAAATAAGTTAAATGCCAAGGCCATCGTTTATTACGGTAGCGATTCAGCGACTATTGGGAAGTTGTCACAACTTTTCGGGGAGGAAAATGTCCACCCCTATCAAGAAATGAAGAAGGCATTTGAATTTATCAAAACTCACCCTGTTAAATCCTTTATCTTTGAGACCTACCAAGAGAATCCCTTTCAAGGGGTTAATGAAAAAGATCTTGATATCCTCCTCTACTATGGCTCATCAGACGAGAGTCTCAATAAACACATGAGCTTCCTCCCCCTTGATCCCTCCTCTAACGAGACAAGGAGTGAAGAGAGTACGGCGAATGCGGCCGTGCATTTCTATGAAGACCTCTATGAACGCTACCTCTACCTCTTACCTGGAATAACAAGAGAAGAGCTTAATGAAAGTTCGATCGACCTCCCCGAGGGCCTCGACTTTCTCTCCAGTCTCGTCACTGTTCTTGATGATGCAACAGAAGAGATGGATAAGAAGCTCAATAAGGTAAACTTCACTTCTGATAAGAAAACAGTGGATGGAGAGGACCACCTAGCAGATCTCTCTGAAGAGGTTCATAAAGTTAAAGGTGGTGAGGTTGAACTTCTCCACAAGTTTAGTGCAGTTGTCGAGAGTGATGGTCCTCAACAAGACGAAGAGGCCAACCGCGTCTCTGGCAAGATTAATGAAGACCACTCGGCTCAAAGAGTTCAGGGCTCGCCACAAGAAGAGGATGACCATAAAGAAGTTATTGCGGGTGACGGTCCTGCAACAGAAGACGCCCAGCGAGTGAAAGGTGCCCCTGAAGAACAAGACCTTCATAAAGAAGTTATTGCGGGTGTTGGTCCCGATTCAGCAGAAGATTCTCAGCGAGTAGAAGGAAAACCAGAAGAACAAGATCTTCATAAAGAAGTCATCTCTGGAGACATGCCAGAAGACGGACAAGAGGCTCACCTCATTAAAGGAAGTCCTAAAGATCCTAAAAAAGAGAACTATAAAGAGGTTATTGCAGGGGAATCCTCTCTTGAAAAAGATAAGGCCCAGCATATTGCAGGTGAGCCCCAGGATAAAGACTCCTTTAAAAAGATTATCCCCGGAGAATCCTCCTCTCAAGAAGGCGTTTCAGGTGACCACCACAGTGAAATCTATTCTTCAGAAGAAAACTCTCATGATGAAGTCCAGGTCTTCTCCCAAGAGGAAGATGGAACAGAAGCAGAAAAGAAAACTTTCTCTGGTGCCACAGAACATCACAATGATCTTGATCATAAAACAATTATCAAGTCAGACTCTTCAGAAGAGTCATCATCTGAATCACTAAGCGCCAAAAAGGAATCTCCCTTTGCCCATCTTAACTCTGAAAATGAGGAAACGCAGGAACAACAATCAGCTGATGAAGTTGACGATACTCCTATCCCAGCGGATATCAATCAACGAAATGATAAGGGTCAAACTCCTCTTATGCTTCATGCTCAAAGAGGAAATCTTGAAAGTGTTCGTTCACTTATTGAAAATGGCGCTGATATTCACCTCCTTTGTCGTCAAGGAAAGAACCTTCTCCACTATGCTGTTGAAGGTATTGATGATCAGGCCTTTATTGAAGGCCTGGTTGAAGAGCATGGCATGAAAGTAACTAAGAGAGATGGAGAAGGAAGAGATCCCTTCTTCTACGCTGTGGCCAAAGATAAGGAAGGTCTTATCCCCTTCTTTCTTGATCGAGGTGCTAGAATAAGTACCAGATATAAGGGAGACCCCATCCTTCATGTGGCGGCACGGGCAAAAGCACTTAAATCCTTTAAGGCCCTTCTCATGGCAGGGGCAGATAGAAGAGTGATTAATACCAAAGGCGAAGACATCGCCCAGTTCTGTAAGAAGAAAAAGCTCGTTCCCTTTCTCAAAATCATGGCCGCCGTTGAGCGCCTAAAAGAGCTTAAGGCCAGTTAAACGAGGTAAATTAGGGAAAATTTGACGTATGAAAGGCCAGAGACAAAGGCCTACTCATTAGTTATGGTAAGCGCCATGACAAATAAGCGAAAAGACCATGCTGCAGTAAAGTTTGATGTTGCCGAGGCACTCGGTGAATGGATGAACTGCCTTTATCTCAAAGGTAAGTGGAATGGTGATAGCACTTATAACTTTATTCATCACCGCGATGCCGATGGCGTTAGTGGGATCTCTCAGCTCCTTCAAGAAGAAGGTCATCAAGTCCTTTATCAACCTGGACTCAAAATTAATGAGCGCCCCTCTCTTTGGCATAGACTAAAGGCCCTTAAGGCCTACATCAACCTCACGAAGAAGGTCCCCCTCCAGTGGGCCAAGGAGCGCTTAGATCGCACCGGAATTCCCCGTCACTACGCCATGATTATCTTTAGTGAAGAAGAGACAGGGAAAATTCATCACAAGGCGAAGGAACTCAAAGTCAGCACGAATAGTCTATTGTTATGGGCGCTAGATAAAGTCACCTATAAGACTCTGCTTAGAGAGGGTTCTGCCCGCAAGTGGGTCGCCCCTCTCAATATGCGCCCCGACCAAAGTTCATCTGAAAACCCTCACATGATTTGGGGAAATTACTCTGCTTCCATCGTCACCAATCTCTTCAATTCCCCAAATCAAAATCAAGAAGAGGGGGCCAAGGCCATTCATCAGTCTATAAAGGACTATCTTAAAAATAAAATTCACTGGGGTAGCTTTATTTACTCCAACATGGCGCGCTTCATTGGCTTTAAAGGCACCCTTAAAGTTGCAAAAAATATCAAAGAAGTGGGCACAGGAGTCTTTTCCAATGTGGGAATGTGGCCTCATGACGGAGTTATCCTCAACGCCGAAAAAGATTTTTATGATTGGCGTGCCGTTCTCGCTCCCTCCACTCAAATTCTGCCGGTGGCCGCAACTTCATGGCAGTGGAAAGGTCATATGAGCCTAACTCTGCAACTTCATCCCTCTCTCAATCAGCCAGAGGACTTTGCCCTAGAACTTCTCAATCAATGGGTGAAAGAGTTAGACCCCTCAATTGAATCTAAGGGCACACTGCACAATTGGAATCAGTACCCAGAGTGCCCACAACAGCTCTTTTAGACTCCTCACTAAGTCGCTAACCCATCAAAAATTCGTTAAACAACGCCCTATAATGATTTAATTCATATTGTGCGCCTCTCTCCAAATAGGTATTGTGCCAGTGTTTAATCCCCGTGGAGAAGACCTATGGAAACAGCAATTAAAAAGTCACCCCTTAATCTTGATGAAGTTGAAAAGGTTTCTGGCCTAAGTCCTGATGAGTTTTTTCAACAGTATGCTCTTCCTGAAAAACCCATTGTCCTCAAAGATTTCTCTGCTGATTGGGCCGCCCTCAAAAAGTGGACTCCAGAATACTTTATTGAAAAATATGGAGACAACGAGGTCCAAGTTTATAACGGTAGCTTTTCTAAGCCTGGAAAGACCTATATGGGTAAGGCCACGACCATGAAATTTTCTGAATACCTCAACAGTATTCTGAACTCTGGTCGTGACCTAAGAATGTTTCTCTACAATATTGTATCGAAAGCACCTGAACTCAAAGAAGATGTTGTGCTTCCTCCCCTTATGAAGGGCTTTTCAAAGCGCTTCCTCTTTATGTTCTTTGGTCCCAAGGGGGCCATCACTCAAATTCATTATGATATTGATATGAGTCATGTCTTTCACACGTCCATTGTTGGAAAAAAACGTTTTGTGCTCTTTCCCCAGTCAGAAAGTAAGAAGCTCTATCGTCACCCCTTCACTATCAGAAGTTATGTCGATGTCGACAATCCAGATTTTGAAAAATATCCCCTTTTAAAGGAGGCCAAAGGTTACGAGGTCGTCCTTGAGCCAGGCCAAACTCTCTTTATCCCAAGTGGATACTGGCATCACGTCGTTTATGAAGATGCTGGTTACGCTATCTCTTTGCGTTGTCCCCATCATCACTTGAGCAAAAGGATTGAGGGAGTTTTTAACCTCCTCTTCATGCAAATGGTAGATCGCCTCGTCAATAAGCTTGCACCGCAAAAGTGGTTTAAGTGGAAGGAAAAGCGCGCTTTTAAAGATGCTCACCAAAATTAAGGCCGTCTACCATACACCTTTGCCGCAAACAAAGAAGTATCGTTATAATAGGGTCATGAAAAATCTGACCCTAAAAACTATCTTGTCTTTTCTTATTCTCTTTCCCCTTTATGCTGGGCCCGCTGTTTTTAAAGGCAAGGCCATTGAAGCAAAGAGTGGCCAGCCCATCTACCTTGAAGATCACAAGGTGGAATATAACGGTCCATTGGTAAAGAAAGTCATCACCATTTATCTCTCCCCTGACGGTAAAGAGATTGCTAGGCTCACCAGTATCTTTGCAGACAATAGCCAGCTTCCTAATACTGAATTCATCGATAAGAGAACTGGTTATAAAGAGATCACAACTCTTAAGGGTGATGAGTATCATATCAAGACCATTTCCCCCAAAGGTAAGGAAAAAGAAGGGAGCTTGAGTGTAAAGAATAATTTAGTGTGTGGTCAGGGGTATCACAACTACATCATCAGTAATATGGATAGCTTTAAGCTTAATGAAACTCGCGAGCTGCGCTTTATCATTCCCTCCATGCGAGACTACTTTACTTTTGATCTGACTTATCTTGGCCCCCTTAATAAAGAAAAGCCTGATGAAGTCAGCTTCCGCTTGGATATCACCAACTGGATTATCAAAATGTTTGCTGACAAAATCCAGGTGACCTACTCCAAAAAAGATAAGGTTTTACTTCGTTACGAAGGTCTCACCAACCTTAAAAATGATAAAGGTGACCAATATGATGCAATCCTCACCTACACCTTTCCTGAAGGTAGGTAGAATAGTTTTATGGATCTCAATGGCTACCTCGAAGACCTCATCAATGGCGGTGACCTTCAAAAGAAAAGTTTTGAAGTCAAACTCCCCAGTGGCGACCACACTTTAACTCATCATATACCGGGAGTTTTTGAATTTCATCCCAAAGGGGAACTTAAGAAAGCCCCTCCCCTCATCCTTAGCTGTGGCATTCATGGCAATGAAACCGCGCCTATCGAGATGGTGGCCGATTTATTAGTTGAGTTACAAAATGGTGAGCTTAAGTGCCTTAGACCATTGCAGCTCATCTTCGGTCATCTTAAGGCCATGCCCCTCCACCAAAGATTTATAGACTTCAACCTTAATCGCCTCTTTTGTGGGCTTCATGGGGAGCATCTTCAGGCCCAAGAGTCTCAGCGGGCCAAAGAGTTAGAAGACTCTGTTAAGAAGTTTTCTGATCAGTATGGAGTAGGCATTCATCTTGATCTGCATACGGCCATTCGCCCCTCCCATCTCAGAAGGTTTGCCATTTATCCAACTATGGGTAATGAAATACCGAGTGAAGATGAAGTGATCCTCCTAAAGGCCATGGGCATTCAAGGCCTCCTCCTTTCTGGTGGTAAGGCCTCGACCTTTTCGGCCTTTTCCCACCGTGAACTTGGCCACAGCTCCTTTACCCTTGAGCTTGGTAAGGTGGAACCCTTTGGCAAGAATAACAGGGCCGACTTTCAAGAGTCCTACGATACTCTCAAAGCCCTTATTGAAAATAAATCCAATGAGGAGCTTAAATCCTCCTACTCTAGAGAACGTGAACTTACTATTTATGAAGTTGTGCATGAAATGATTCGTGAAGATGAGTCCTATCAATTTCATATCTCTGAAGACTATGCCAATTTTACCCCTTT
>JAUIBX010000208.1 GCA_030427595.1 Bacteriovoracia bacterium
AATAAACACCAACAATTAGGGCTCCACTAAGGTAGGGTGGAGTCCTTTTCATTAGGGTGGAGATACTTATTCTACTATTTTTGACAATCTTACCAATAATCATGAAAAGTGATGAGGTGATTGAAAAAATAAAGACCTCTTTAAAATAGCCTATCTCCTGAGCCAATACCATTAATACAGCTAAAGCCTGTACTCCAAACAGGTATTTAATGGGATAATTTAAATTACTCTCCTTTACCTTAAATAACTTAAGGAAAACATCTCCTGCGACAACTGGAAGAGTGAAATAAGCAATAACACCTAAAAATGTCGTTAAGTATATAAAGGAATCTCCAAACAAACTCGCCCCCTGCCAGTGCATAAAAGGTCTTTTCTTCTATTTTTTACTATTAAAATTTGATAAGTTATGTGCTGTATTTTTGCAGATAATAGAGCTTTTAGCCAGATTTTAGGGTATTGATGGAAAACATAAACTTACTCACCATGAGAGAAGACCAGCCAATCCGAGAAGCACTGCGTAAAATCAATAACAATAAGGAAGGTTGTGTTTTTATAATTTCCAAAAACAAAGGGAACGTTGTCGGTATCGCAACAGATGGAGATATCAGAAGGTTTCTATTAAAACAAGACAATTTAGACCTACCTATTTCCTTATGCATGAATACATCTTTCATCAGTGTTTCGAGTGAAACATCTAGGGAACATGTGCTAAAACTTCTTGATCACAAAATAAAAGTAGTGCCTATATTGAGGAAGGATGGATCGCTGGAATCCATCGTATCTAGAAGGGCATACCCACTATACAAAAAACAAAAGTCAGTTGTTATCTCAAAAAGTCCCGCTCGAATTTCTTTTGGAGGCGGTGGAAGCGATTTGACAAACTATTTCTATAGCTCTGGTGGAGTTGTCCTTAATGCGACAATTAAGAAGTACAGCTCCTCAGTTTTAACAAAACGAAAAGATAAAAGAGTAACGGTTTGGAGCAACGATTTGAATGATGGGTTTGTCCTCGATTCTATTGATGAGATCTATACTACTGAAAAGCTGCCTCTTATAACTTCTGTCCTTAAGTTGATCCAACCTCAATTTGGATTCGATCTCACAATTCAATCAGACTTCCCTGTTGGCTCTGGACTAGGAGGCTCAGCAGTTGTTCTGTCATCTATCATTGGATGTTTTAATCGTTTTAATGATGAAGCATGGGATAGCTATGAGATTGCAGAAATGGCTTTCCAAGCAGAAAGATTATTTTTAAATATTTCTGGTGGATGGCAAGATCAATACGCAACAGTTTTCGGTGGATTCAATTTCATGGAATTCAATCAAGAAAACAATATCGTTCACCCCTTGAGACTTTCCAATGAGGTTATGCTCCAACTGGAAGAATCTCTTATTCTTGTTTTTACGGGTAAACTTCACGACAGTGGGAAGATTCAGGAGCATGCAAGAAAAGAAATAAGTGACGGACTTAAAGACAAAGCCCTCCTTGAGAGTAAGGAAATTACCATTAAAATGAAAACGGCACTACTTAAAGGTAATGTCGGCTTACTCGGCCCACTACTTCACCAAGCTTGGAATCTAAAAAAGGAAATCTCTATCAAAGCTTCCACACCAGCACTCAACGAAGTTTATGATTTTGCTATGAATAACGGAGCTTTGGGCGGAAAAATCCTTGGTGCAGGACAAGGTGGATTCTTCCTATTTTTCGTTCCGCCACAAAATAAACATAAATTAACTTCAGCCATTAAATCAGAACTAGGCCTTGAAGTTGAAAACATAAGCTTTGACCATCTAGGGTTAAGAACATCAAAAGCCAAAAAGGGAATCTAGGCATGTCTACTTACTCAATTAAAATTGGTAACAAAGAAATCTCTCAAAATAGTCCAGCCTACATTATTGCAGAGATTGGTAATAATCATAACGGCAGTATGGAGCGAGCACTAAAGCTTATCGATATGGCCGTCGAAATGGGCGCTGATTGCGCGAAATTTCAAATGAGAGAACTCTCTTCTGTATATCGAAGTAAAACACTCAAGCGTGAAGAAGAAGATCTATCAACAGAATATACACTCGATCTTTTAGACAAATTTGAACTCACAAAAGAGCAACATAAAGAGCTTAAAGATTACTGTGACCAAAAAGGAATCGATTACTTATGTACACCATGGGATGAAAAAAGTGCTGATTACCTAGCCAGTATCGGTGTAAAAGCTTTCAAAATCGCTTCAGCAGATATGACGAATCTTCCTTTAATCGAATATCTCGCTTCCAAAAAACTTCCTATTATTATTTCGACTGGAATGAGTACTGAAGAAGAGATTCAAAAAACAATTGAATATACTAGAGATTCTGTAAAAGCAGAGTTTGCGGTTTTGCATTGCAACAGCACTTACCCAGCCCCCTTGCAAAACATTAACTTGAATTATTTAAAAACTTTAGCACAGCTTCATCCATTAGTAGGATACTCCGGCCACGAGAGAGGAACATCTGTAACATTAGCAGCGGTAGGTCTCGGTGCTAAGATTGTTGAGAGACACTTTACCTTAGATCGTCTAATGGAAGGCCCAGATCATGCCGCAAGTTTAGAGTATGATGACTTTAGGTCCATGATTAAAGGTATCAGGGAAATAGAAAAAGCTCTTGGTTCGACAAGGCGATTTTTAAGTCAGGGTGAAATGATTAACCGAGAGAACCTTGCTAAAAGTATTATTGCGGCAAAAGACCTGCCAGAAGGAACAGTTCTCACTAGAGAAGATATGTTGATCAGAAGTCCAGGACAGGGACTTTCCCCTCAAATGATTAATGAGCTTGTAGGAAAGACATTGAAAAGAGATATCAAAGTTGAAGATTTCTTTTTTAAGTCTGATATTGATGACAAGACCTACGTTCCCTCTAACTATGAGTTCAAAAGGCCATGGGGTGTACCGGTAAGGTATCACGATTTCAATTTCTATAACGATGTTATCAAGCCTGATATTTTCGAATTTCATTTATCCTATCAAGATATGAACCTTAACCTAGAGGATTACTTTTCTGGCACTTACGATGTTGGCTTTGTCGTACATGCCCCAGAATTATTCGAAGGTAGTCGTTTGATGGACCTAGCGACTGATGATGAGGAGTACCGTCAATTCTCACTGAAAGAAACTCAGCGAGTTATTGATATAACAAGAAGTCTAAAGAAATATTTTCCAAATACAAAGAGACCTGCCATTGTGGCAAACATTGGTGGTTTCACAATGGATGGAGTCTTAGATCAAGATACAAAAAATAAGTATTATGAAATTTTTGTAAGGTCTCTTAGTGAGCTTGACCTAGAAGGCGTTGAATTAATTCCTCAAACAATGGCTCCATTTCCATGGCACTTTGGTGGACAAAGGTATCAAAACTTATTTGTTCATGCTGATGAGACTTTGGAGTTCTGTAAAAAGCATAACTTAAGAATCTGTTTTGATGTCAGCCATTCTATGCTTACTTGTAACCACTTTAAATATGACTTTTACGAGTTTGTTGAAAAACTCGCTCCTATTACTGCCCATCTGCATCTAGGTGATGCAAAGGGTGTCGACGGAGAAGGACTTCAGGTTGGAGATGGTGATATTGACTTCCAAAGGATGTCAGAAATTCTTTATAAGGGTTGCCCAAAAGCAAGCTTTATTCCAGAAATTTGGCAAGGACACAAGAACAAGGGCGAAGGGTTTTGGAAAGCTCTTGAAAAACTTCAAGGAGTTTTTGTTTGATAAACGTAGCAATTATTCCTGCAAGAGGTGGCTCCAAAGGAATCCCCAACAAGAATATTCTTGAAGTTGGAGGTAAACCACTCATTGCTTGGTCAATAGAACATGCAAAAAACGCCAATAGTATTGATTCAGTTTGGGTAACCAGTGACAGTGACAAGATTTTGGACATTGCTAAGACTTATGGAGCGCAACCAATAAAGAGACCTGAAGAACTTTCAAGTGACACTGCAAGTTCAGAGTCAGCATGGATTCATGCAATAGAGTTTATACAAACTAAAGCTGAGGAAAAAATTAACTTTGTTTTTGGCCTACAGCCAACATCACCCCTAAGAGAGTCTAAAGATTTTGACAACGCCCTTTCTTTACTCGAAAGAGAAAACTATGACTCCCTATTTAGCTCAAATGAAATCCAAGACATGTTCATATGGGAGAAAGAGAATGATACCCATGTTGGCGTAAATCATGATTATAAAAATAGGAAGCGACGCCAATTAATAAAGCCAAGGTTTGTTGAAAATGGATCATTCTATATTTTCAAACCGGAAGGTATGAAAGAAAACAACAATCGTCTTTATGGACGCATTGGAACCTTCCCAATGGATGCATGGAAAAGATTTCAAATAGACTCTCATGATGAGCTCATGTTATGCGATGCTATTATTCGAGGTATGAAAAATGCATAACAAAGCCTCTGATTATTTCAGTATTCAAGATAATATCATTATTGTTACAGGTGCCTCTAGAGGTATTGGCTATGAAATTGCGACTTCCCTTAGTAAGCTAGGAGCAAAGGTTGTAGGAACAGGTCGCTCTGAAAGAAAAGATTTTTTTAATTTTGATTACAAGTCCCTTGATCTCAACAACCTGGAATCAATTAAGCAATTTAGAAAAGAAATTGAAAGTGAATATGTTAAGTGCGATGGCCTTATCAATTGTGCAGGTGTCACTGTCCCATCATCGCCTGATAACATTGAAAAAAACATTGAAGCTTTTAAAGAAACTTGGCTTACCAATACCTACGCTCCCTATCAAATGGTCCTTAATCTTATCCCTCTTTTAAAAAAAGGTGATTTGAAGTCAATCATTAATGTAACAAGTATTGGAAGCATGACAGGCTTTCCTGGTAACCCAGCATATGTAAGTTCTAAATTCGGCCTTCGTGGCCTTACAGCTTCTCTAGCGAATGACCTAGGAGAGCATAATATTAGAGTAAACAATCTCGTACCAGGATACTTTAAAACTGCCATGACTGAAAAATCCTATAATAATCCCCAGCTTAAAGAAAAAAGAGATGATCGCATTCTTCTTGGAAGGTGGGGTGAAGTTGAGGATCTCGTTGGTCCTTCACTCTTTCTCCTCTCTAAAGCAAGCTCATATGTCACAGGAACTGACATTATTGTTGATGGTGGCTGGCTAACCAAAGGAATCTCAACATGAAAAATATTGGATATATACAAGGAAGACTTTCTCCCATCATAGATGGAAAAATTCAAGCTTTTCCAAAGGAGCATTGGAGAGAGGAGTTTAAAATTGGAGCCTCCAGGTCATTTCAACTTATTGAGTGGACTCTTGACCATGATGATTTGTTTAAAAACCCTTTTATAACTGAAGAAGGACAAAAAGAAATTGCACAGCTTAAAAGTGAATATGATGTAAGCATCCCTAGCTTAACTGGTGATTTTTTTATGCAAGCTCCTTTCTTTAAAGCCTCTACGACTGAAGAAAAGACAAAACTTATTGAAGAATTAAAAGTAGTCATTAAGTCTTGTAAAAAAAATGATACAAAGTACCTAGTCATTCCTCTCGTCGATAATGCTTCTCTCGAAAATGATGAACAAGAAAGCGAATGTGTCTCAACACTAAATAAGCTAATTCCATTATTAACTGAAAGCAATGTCACAATAGCTTTTGAAAGTGATAAAGCGCCGAATGCTCTCAAAGAGTTTATTGCTAAGTTTCCAGCTGAACACTTTGGAATAAACTATGACTCAGGCAACAGCGCCGCACTAGGATATAATGTTCTTGATGAATTCGATTGTTATCAAGAGAGAATTTTAAATATCCACATTAAAGATCGAGTTTTAAACGGGACAACAGTTCCCCTCGGAACAGGGAACACTCGATTTGATGATCTTGCTAGTGCCATAAAAAGTAGTGGATATAAAGGAAACTTTATCCTGCAGACGGCAAGGGCAGAAGATGCTCAACATTTAGAAGCTCTTGTTAAATACAGAAATTTCTTCATGGAACTTTTCGAATGATATCTATCAATTTATCAGGTAAGAATTATATCGTAACAGGCTCTTCTAGAGGAATTGGTGCAGGTATTGCTGAGGTACTTATTCAGGCGGGTGCCAATGTCCTTATAAATGGTAGAAACAAAAAAGACCTTGATTTGTTTAAGGAAAAACATCCTAGCGTCATTACTTTTTGCGGGGATCTAACAAAACAAGAAGATATAAATGAGCTAGTAAAGTATACCAAAGAAAAGTGGGGTAAACTCGATGGACTAGTATGTAATATTGGTTCTGGAAAATCTGTCCCTCCTCTTAGTGAAGATTTAGAGGAATGGCAAAGAGTCCTAAATTTGAACTTATTTAGTACTACAATTTGTGTTAAGGCTACTACTGACCTTCTAGAAGCATCCCAAGGATCAATTGTTTGTATAAGCTCTATTTGTGGTCATGAAGCACTTGGAGCCCCACTAACCTATTCTAGTGCTAAAGCAGCTCTTAATTCATATGTGAAAGGTGCATCAAGAAGCCTGGCCAAAAAAGGAATAAGGATTAATGCTATTAGCCCTGGAAACATTATGTTTGAGGGCTCGACTTGGGAAACTAAGATAAAAGAAAATAAAGAAATGGTAGAAAACATAATCAAAGACAATGTACCAATGAATCGCTTTGGTAACCCTCGAGAAATCGGAAATGCTGTCTTATTTTTCACTTCTGAACTTTCAAGCTTTTGTACAGGCTCAATTTTGACCGTTGATGG
>JAUIBX010000009.1 GCA_030427595.1 Bacteriovoracia bacterium
AGAAAGCTTGGCCCTCTACAGCTATGCTGAAGAACTTATAAAGTGGCAAAAAAGCCTAGCGAATCTCTACGAAGATATGGCGAAGTATTCGCGCCAAAATAATGGTGAGGTTTCTGCACGCCAGCTCCAAGACTTGCGCTCCCTAGTTAAAGAATATCACCTCAAGCATTTGCCTCGCTTTGAAAGAATACTTAATAAGGAACCCTACTTTTTAGGAAATAGAGATATTTTAAAAATTGTTTCTCACCCAACTCAAATTATAAGCGTCAGTCGTTTTAAACCTCTCATTGAAGGTCGAACGGAAAGAAGTCGCGGTTCTGGAACCCGCATTCGCAATATAAAGGCAAAGAAATACCTTATAAATCCCAATGATGAAGAGGGAGCGAAACTTTGGCTTCATTTTAAGAATCAGTTTGCGGCCAAGGTCATGTTGCTTGAGGCCTATATCCTAGGTCTGGCACCTTTTATCGATACTCAGGCCTTTCGTTTGGTACTTTTAAGAGATTTAGAAAATGATCTCACCAGTGAAACCTTAGAGGATCAATGGTTTAAAAGTATAGAGGACCTTTTTCAAAGGGATCATCTGATTCGTGCCCTAAAAGTTTTTGAAGAGGGAGTTGCTCTAGAAGAAAATAAGGACCTCTTTGAGACCTTACCGACTGAACTTATTTCAAAGAGCCAGTCTTATAAAGAACTTAAGAAACGCCAAGAAGACTTCACTTTCTTTAGGGATATGGCGATTAATATGAGCTTTATGGCCAAGCGTCGCTGGGACACTTATCGCGATATTGGCGTGGGTACCCTCTTTGAGGGATCAAAAGTCTTTGGTAATTTTGTTGGTCTCTTTCAATCACGACGAGGTTACCTTTATAGCTGGAACCAAGAGGAAGAAGAGAACGTGGCGTCACAAATGAAGCCCCTTGATGTTGTGATGGAAAAGACGCCTTTTCGCCTAACGGATAAATTTATTCCTGGTCATTTTGGCCACGCAGCCATTTGGACGGGAACAGAAGAAGAGCTCAAAGAACTGGGTGTATGGCAGGAGTTGCCAAGACTCTATGATAGAGCGGTTAAAGAATTTAATTATGGTGGTCCGTCTTTTCAAGAGAGTATTCGACAAAAGGCCCGCATTATTGAGGCCCTAAGACCTGGTGTAGAATTTAATACCTTGAGGAAGTTCTTAGATATTGATGACCTCGCCGTCTTAAGAATGAGAGATTGTGAAGAAGATGAAAGACCAAAGAGTCTCTTTGCTTCTGATATAAAGTGCCTAAATGCAAAACTTAAAAAAGAATATCTGATCAAGGCGTTTGAGCAGATTGGTAAAGACTATGACTTTGCGTTTAATGTTAATACAGAGCAAACTATTGTTTGTTCGGAACTGATTTATCGCACTTATCTTGATATAGACTTTGAAACCAGCTTAACTGTTGGTCAATACAATATCTCTCCTGACCAAGTGGCCAAAAAAGCGGATGACCCTGAAGATCCATTTTCACCAGTACTCTTCTATCATCAAGGAAAGCTAATCGATCAAGAGGGGGAGTCTTTAAGGTCTTTTATGAAAGGCCTAATGTTCCCTGAAAACTAGAATTAAGCCCACTTTGCCAAGGAAATCGGGCAAAATTTCGACTTTTCTTGTAAATAGTATTTATTTTTTAAAATTAAATTAAGCCTTTGAAATAACATAGCTTTTTAAGATTCTGTTTGTATTTCTTTATAATATCGCTCAGTCAGCTAAGGTGTGAGGGTCAGCCCATGTAGGAGAGACCTATGCTTAAGAAAGAGACCAAAAGACTATTTCAAAGTTACCTAACAAAAGAGAAGCTGAGCACCCCTTTGTTCTTCGGTGACAATAATGTTCTTAGCTTTCATTGGTCAAACGACAAACTGGCCAGTGATTACGTCAAAACTCTGCATGAAGGTAAAGGAAAACAACATAGAGTTGAAGGACTGAGAGAAGAGCTAGAAGAACTCAAGAATATTCCCCTGTGGCTTATGAGTAGAAGAGGGCAGGTCAAATCTGATCTTCATAACCTCTATCAATGCTACTTAGATCCTCGCGTAAAAACTCATTGGTTTCACTTAGAAGAAATTTTAGTTTCAACCAATCATGAAGCAGGACCCTTCTCTTCTTTAAAGGCGATGAGATGGTTTGATAAAGATATTTACGCTAAATTCATTTACCTTAAGATGCTTGAGTCTTGGGTTCCTCAAAGAAGTTTTCGTTTAAGTCTCAATATTCCTATTGAAATCCGTGCAGGTGGATCACCTTTTCAGTCTATCGCTGCCAAGGTCCATCAAGTTTCTGCTCACGGTATCGTCCTTCATACCAGTAGTTGTAGTCAGCTAAAGGAATGGGATAGTGTCGAGGAGTTCCTCTTCCTCAAAAAAGAAGTGGAATTGGTGCAAGAAAGAGGAATTGAGAGCTGCCTTAAGGCGAAAGAGTGGTACTCACACCTTGAAAACTTTACGATCAATGGCGATGAATTTCGCATGATTCTTCATAAGGGTCTTGAAGGCCGAGGAGAAAAGGATAACTTTCTCTTTATTCCTCTTCAGTCTTTGAGAATGTTGTCTATAAAGGCGCAGGATCAAAGCATTAAGAATTTCAATAGTCTGTTTGAGGAAGCTCAGCAGACCATCCACAAATATATTGAAGCTTCTTAAAATTTAAGAACCTAAGTTAAAACAAGAAACCATGCGAGAGGATCTTTCTTGGAGATCTGGTGACTCACTTTTACAGCGCTCTGTCGCTTGAGGACACCTTTCATGAAAAGCACATCCTTGTGGAGGATTAAGAGGAGAGGGGGGCTCTCCTGCTAAAGGATTATGCTCTTTTTCTGGTTCGAAAATATTTGGGGAAGCCTCAAGAAGTGCTCTTGTATAGGGGTGTTGAGGATTTTCAAAAATCTGTTCTCTCCTACCATACTCCACAACTTTACCAAGGTACATAACAAGGACTGTGTCAGCGATGTGTTTAACCACATTGAGATCGTGGCTAATAAAGAGATAAGTCAAATCCAGTTGATCTTGAAGCTCAACAAGAAGGTTTAAGACTTGAGCTTGGATACTGACATCAAGAGCAGAGATGGGTTCATCACAAATGAGGATTTTAGGGTTAAGGATTAAAGCGCGGGCAATGCCGAGGCGTTGGCGTTGACCACCAGAAAACATATGGGGATAGCGATTGGCCATCTCAGGGCGTAGACCAACTTTTTCCATGAGCTGGCAGGCCCTTTCATAGGCTTCTTTTTGGGAGACTTTTTGATTGATAAGAAGAGGTTCAGCAATAATTTTCCAGGCCGTCTTTCTGGGGTTAAGAGAATTGTAGGGGTCTTGGAAAATCATTTGAATAGTCTGGTAAAGACTCTTCCCTTTGAGTGCTTTTGAATCCACACCCTCAAAAAAGACCTGACCAGAAGTTTCCTCTTCTAGACCCATGAGGGTTTTGGCCAGGGTGGATTTACCACAACCACTCTCTCCCACAATGGCCAGTGTCTGTTTCTTTTTAACTTCAAAGCTCACACCATCGAGGGCCTTTACCATCGCCTTACTATTGAGGAGCCCTTTTAGGGCATAATGTTTTTTGAGTTCTTGTACTTTTAAGAGGCTCATAGGACCTCCTCTTGCGGATGGTGACAACGAAGAAGGTGAGTCGATGCTTCATCCCTGAGCTCAGTCAGGATAGGCTGATGCTGACATTTCTCACTGGCAAAATCACAGCGAGGATGAAACTGACAACCAAGGGGGCGAGCGTTGAGGGCCGGCACAATACCTGGAATAGAAGTTAGGGGTGCTCGAAAAGCTGTCTCCTTGGCACCGGGAAGGGAGCGCAACAGGCCTCTAGTATAAGGGTGCTGTGGTCTTTCAATGAGCTCTCTTGTTGGTGCCGATTCAACGATTTCTCCTGCATACATCACTTGAATATTGTCTGAGACTTTGGCCACAACTCCAAGGTCATGCGTCACAAAGATCATCGCCATATTATAGGCGTCTTGTAGTTCTTTAAGGAGGCGAAGGATTTGGTCTTGAATGGTGACATCAAGAGCAGTGGTTGGCTCATCGGCAATGAGAAGTTTTGGTTTGCAGGCAATGGCCATCGCAATCATCACTCTTTGGCTCATGCCACCGGAAAGCTCATGGGCATAGGAACTCAAGCGACTCTCTGGTGCTGGTATACCTACTTGTTTAAGAAGTTCAAGGCAGCGCACCTCTCTATCAACTTTTGTGAGTTGAGGCTCATGAATTTTAAGAGTTTCTTCAAGTTGGTAGCCCACGGTGAAGCTGGGGTTGAGAGCACTCATCGGATCTTGGAAAATCATCGCCATTTCCTTACCGCGAATCTTTTGCCACTGCTTTTCTCTTAGTTTTAAAAGGTCGAGGCCCTCAAAGGTGACCTCACTTGCATGAACCTGCCCATTGTCAGAAAGAAGACCCATGATCGCGAGGTTGGTGATAGACTTGCCACAACCACTTTCACCTACAACTCCAAGAGTCTGACCTCTTTCAAGATCAAAGGAAATGCCACGAACTGCTTCAAGAATCCCCTGGCGGCTTTGAAAGTGAATGGAGAGATCACGAACTTTGAGGAGGCTCATTTCTTTAACCTTGGATCAAGGGTATCTCTTAGGCCATCACCTAGGAGGTTAAAGCCAAGAACAACAAAGAGAATGCAAAGACCCGGTAAGGTGACAAGCCATGGGTCACTAGAAATAAACGCGCGGGCATCGGCCAGCATGATACCCCATTCAGGGGTGGGGGCCTGGGCTCCGAGACCTAGGAAACCTAAGGCGGCTACATTGAGGATGCCATCACTGAAGCCGAGAGAAATTTGAACAATGAGGGGCGCCATGCAGTTGGGGAGAATTTCACTAAACATGATCCTAAAAGAAGAAGCCCCAAAGGTTTTTGAGGCCATCACATATTGTTTCTTTCGTTCTTCCATCGCCGAAGCACGCACAATTCTAATAAAGCTTGGGCAGGCAACGATGGCCACAGCAACAATTGCATTAAAGAGTCCAGGGCCCATGACGGAGACCACAACGATGGCCAAAAGGATAGAAGGAAAGGCCATGAGGATGTCGACAAATCTCATGATGAGCCAGTCGACTTTTCCACCAAAGTAGCCTGCCATTAGACCAAGAAGTGTGCCCACACTTGCTGAGAGGAAGACCACGAGAAAGCCGACGCCCATTGAGATCCTTGCCCCATAAATAAGACGGCTTAAAAGGTCTCTACCCACATCATCTGTACCGAAGAAGAAACTGGCATTGCCTCCCTCATAAAAAGATGGTGGTAAGCGCAGAGCATTCTCTTGCAATTCTGAAGGGGAGTGGGGAGAAAGGAGTGGGGCAAAGACTGCAAGAAAAACAAAGAAGAGAATAAAGGCCAAACCAATAAGAGCCCCCTTATTGGCACTAAAGCCCACCCAAAAATCTCGTAAGGGATGCTCATAATCTGATTTGTTTTCTTCTATATTACTTTGCATAAACTCCAATTTAAAACCTGTAACCTGCCACCTGTAACCCGTAACCTTCTTTTATCATCTCATCTTCGGATTAATAACCGCATACACAAAATCAACAGCTAAGTTGATGAGAACAACCATGGTTGCAATAAAGAGGACGCCTCCTTGGATGACGGGATAGTCTCTTGCATTGATACTCGCCACCAGCCACTTACCAATGCCTGGCCATGAAAAAATTGTTTCAGTCAAAATGGCACCCGTAATAATAGAGCCAAACATCAAACCTAAAACAGTAATGATGGGAATGAGGGCATTTCTTAGGCCATGAATTAAAACAATCTTCTTGTAGGGAAGGCCTTTTGCCTTCGCCGTCCTTATATAATCCTCACCCATGACTTCAAGCATGCTTGAGCGAGTCATGCGTGCTAGCACTGCTAGGGGAATGGTCCCCATAGCGATAGAGGGTAAGATCAAATGGGAGATGGCACTGATAAAAGGGGCAAGGCCTTCTTCTGCCAGCACTTCTGGACTTAAAGTATCAACAAGGTAAAAGCCGGTGATAGTGGGAACATCATAGAGAACATCAATTCTGCCACTTACAGGTGTCAGACCTAAACCAACGCTAAAGATAATAATAAGAATAAGACCCCACCAAAAAATGGGCATGGAATAGCCCACTAGGCTTCCTCCCATTAGAAAGTAATCAAAGAAGCTATTTCTTTTAAGGGCGGCCAGGATGCCCAAAGGAATACCAATAAGGGCAGCAAAGAAAAGGGCACATAGTCCTAGTTCGAGTGTGGCAGGGAAGCGACCAAAGAATTCTTCTGTGACCTTTCTCTTTGAGACAAGAGAGCGTCCCAAGTCCCCACGAAAGGAGTTAATTAAAAAGCTTTGGTACTGACTTAAGATAGGTTTATCTAGACCAAGTTCTCTTTTCATTTCTTGATAAACTTTTGGGTCTGCTCCTCTTTCTCCGAGCATGAGCATGACGGGATCACCGGGAACTAAGCGAATGACAAAAAAGGCTAAAAGACTGACACCCAACAATGTGGGAACGAGGTCGATCAGTCTTTTGAGTAGAAAATTGAGCATATTATTTGAGTTCTATTCTCTTAAAAATGTCCCCACCAAGAGGATCAATAATGTAGCCTTTGACATTCTTAGACATGGCCCTAAAAACCTTTGAGTGGGCGAGGGTTACCCATGGGGCTTGCTCTTTAAAGATTTCTTGAGCACGACGGTAAAGAGGGGCACGCTTTTCTTTATCTGTGACTAGTTTCGCCTTACTAATGAGTTTTTCAAATTCATCGTGACACCAGCGCGCGACATTGGAGCCTGCTTCCACGCCACCACAACCGAGAAGGACATTGAGGAAGTTATCTGGATCACCGTTATCACCGGTCCAGCCTAGTTGAATGAGTTGATGCTCTCCTTGGCGTGCCTTCTTGAGATAGGTTGGCCAATCATAGCTAATAAGCTTTGCTTTGATACCAACCTTGGCCAGATCAGCTTGCATCATTTCACCCATTTTTTTCCCATTAGGATTGTAGGGTCTTGTTACCGGTAGGGTCCAAATTTCTGTTTCAAAGCCTTGAGAGAGACCAGCTTCTTTAAGGAGAGCTTTCGCCTTTTCAAGGTTGTGTTCATAATCTGAGACCTTGTCATTATATGACCAAATTGTTGGAGGAAGTGGGTTCTTCGCTTTAATGGCCTGACCAAGATAAATGGCTTCAATATAAGAGTCTCTATTGAGGGCAAGGTTGATCGCTTTACGAACGCGGACATCATCAAAGGGCTTTCTTTGAGTGTTCATGGCAAGGTAGCCCACGTTGAGACCGGAGCCACTCAGAAGTTTGAGGTTATCTTCTTTTTCAATCGCCGCAATATCGGCTGGGCTCGGTTCAATGATGAGGTGGCATTCACCTGCCTTGAGTTTTTGAAAACGAACGGATGGATCTGGGGTGATGGCAAAAATAAGGTTGTCGACCTTAGGGGCTTCTCCCCAGTATTTCTTATTTCTTTTGTAGCGAATCAAGCTATCTTTGACATACTTCTTAAACATAAAAGGACCAGTACCTACTGGGTAATGATCAATCTTTTCCTTTTCACCTTTTGCAGCTAAGAAGTCAGCATACTCTTTAGAGAGAATGGACATGAAACTCATGGCCAAGTTGGCAAGAAAAGGCGCTTCAGGTCTGTTGAGAATGATACTGACTTGGTAGTTATTATCCTTAACGACATTTTTAATAATTGAGCCCATTTCCATACCGTTGAAGTACTCATAAGAGCCCCCTCCCACTTTATGGTAGGGGTGATCCTTTTGGCGCATGCGATTGATAGAAAAGAGGACATCATCGGCATTAAAGGGGCGACTTGGTTTGAAGTCTCCAAAGGAATGAAAACTAACATTCTTTCTCAAAATAAAAGTGTAGGTGAGGCGGTCATCGCTCACTGAAAAACTTTGGGCAAGGGCCGGCACAACTTCTGTTGTTCCATATTTAAAATCCACAAGTTTTTCATAGATGGTATGAGCAGCGGCATTATTTGAAGTGCCGTCAGTTGTGATTTGAGGATTAAAAGCTGTCGGTGAACCTTCAGAACAGTAGACGAAATTCTTGGAATCACTCTTCTTACCGAGGCAGCCAGAAATCAAAGAACTAAGAAGGAGAATACCCACCAATACTGTGGAGCGTGAACGAGGAGTATGACGCATTTTTTTCCCTAGGTTGTTGTGTTGCGAACCTTATTTTTGCTTAAAGTGGTCGTGATTGACAATTTAAGGGGTGTTATTTGTGGCGCGTTGCTTGCTTTGCGGCAAGTAGGAAACCCAGGTGAGGGAAATGCCCAGAAGACAAAGGCTCGCACCGGTGAGATAGAGGGCCAAGTCCATGGCCTTAATAACCCCTAATAGTTCAGCCAGATGACCAAAGCCCAGGTGCATGGCCACGAGGTGAATACCAATGCCAGAAAGAACAAAGGCCGTGACCTTTTGAAAGTTTTCGGGAAAGGTGCTCGCCAGCCAATCCATGTAGGAGGGGAAGAAGACCGACATGCTAAGACCAGTGAGGGAAAAGAAGAGGAATTGACCTTGCTTTCCTAGCCAACAAAAAATTCCTGTCAGAAGAAGGGAGCCCACAAGTAAGAAGGGACCTTTTACAGGTAGGTCAACGAGACCCAAAAAGAGGCGTCCTGCCATGAGGAGGATAAAGAATCCTGAAAGGTAGAGGCCGGCCCTCGCATTTGTGAGCGAGTGACCCTCTTCTAAGAAGAGAACCAAACGTGAAGAGATGACAATTTCGGAGGCGACATAAGTTCCTACTGTCATCCCCATTAAAATAAGAAGCAGAAGAGGAACGGGGGCGGATTGGTTTTTAACAGGGACCTTGGCAAAGGTTTCTTCTCCTCTTGGCATGAGAAAGAAAAGCAGAGGGCCTAGGCAGGCCAGGCCGTAGAAAAAACCTTCCCAACCAAAACCAATAAATTGAACTCCTGTGAAGAGAAGGGGAGCAAGGAAGCTAGCAACTCCATAGGTGGCGTGGAGGCCACCATAGGCCCGTCTACGATGCGTAACGGGAGCACCAGCTTCAATCATAAGATTCATATTCATGCCGGTTATTCCCATTCCTACCCCTTGGATAATTGCCGCGATAAAGAGGGTAATGGGACTTTGAAGAGTGCCACTTAGGCCTATGAGAAAGGAAGCGAGAGAAAGAATCAACCAACTTAAACGCATGCCCTTCATAAGGTCGAGAATGCGTAACCAGCGTGAGGAAAAGACAGTCATAAAAAAGCTGATAAGGGAGGTTAGGGCAAAGAGAAGAGAGCCCTGACGATTTGTAAGGGCGAGTTCGGCCATGATTTTGGGATAGGCCGGACCTCTGCCATTATCGAGGGTACCAAAGAAGAAGAGACCGACAAAAGCCGCGATTAATAAGGGCGTGTTAAAGCCATCTGGCCCCGGAAGTCTCCAGCCAACAACTCTTCTCACAATTTAACCGGTAGTTTTTTAGAAAGTTTTATTTCGTTTGGAGTAACCTTGCATTGATAAGCAAGAATCTCGACACCTTTATCATGTGCTTGGCGCAGAAGCTCACCGTACTTGGGATCAATGTCATCCGCAGGACCAAATGAATTGACGTCTTCTCTATTCACGACATAGAGCATAGCTGCACGTATCCCTTGGTCGACCAGGCCCATAAGTTCCTCAAGGTGTTTTTGGCCGCGAGTTGAGACTGCATCAGGAAAGATGCCTTTTTTCTTGTCACCAAGTAAGGTGACATTTTTCACTTCCACATAGCAGGGGTCTTCACCCTCATTTGAAAGAAGGATATCGATGCGACTCTTGCTGATTTTAGCTTCAGGTTTAATGGTGGAGTAACCTTTAAGTTCTTTCACAATTCCGCTTTCAATTCCTTCAACAGCGATCTTGTTGGGGAGTGAGGTGTTGACACAAATCCACGTCGCTCCATTGCTGGTCATCTCCAGTGAATATTTGAGTTTACGTTTGGGATTGTCGTGATAGGAGAGGAGAACCGACCAACCAGGTTCCCAGCAGGTCTTCATGCTACCAGTATTAGCAGTGTGGGCCGTAATGACTTCGCCATTTTCTAATTCAACATCAGCGAGGAAGCGTTTGTAGCGTTTGAGGATTTTTCCTTTAATAAGAGGCTCAGAAAATTTCACAGACTTCTCCTTCTTCTCCTTTAAGGTGAGCTGTGGCATTCTAGACCGGTGACCGGCTACCGGCCACCAGTTACCGGAGATTTCTATGAAAGAATCCATCGCCAAAGCTCTACTTGATATCGGTGCCGTTGAAGTGCGGCCTCAGGACCCTTTTCACTATGCGAGCGGACTTAGAGGTCCCATCTATTGTGACAACCGTAACCTTTTGTCTCACCCAAAAGAAAGGGCCCTTGTGCGGGATGCCTTCATTGAATTAATTGAGGACAAAAATATTGATTTTGATCAGTTGGCCGGGCTAGCGACTGCCGGCATTCCCCATGCCAGTTTCATCGCTGACAAAATGGAGAGACCTATGGTCTATGTGCGCTCCAAACCAAAGGGCCATGGGAAGAGGAACCAAATTGAAGGTCATGCTGTAAACGGTCAAAAGCTTCTTCTCGTTGAAGATTTGGTGAACCAGGGCGCAAGTCTTGAGGAGGCCCTCTTGGGTGTTGAAGATGCTGAGCTTAAGGCCATTGGCTGCCTTGCGATTGTCACCTATCAAAGTGAGGCCTCACAAAAGGTGTTAGAGAAGTGGTCCCTTCCTCTTTATAACCTGACTGATTTTGATACCCTTTGTGCTGTCGCTGCACAGCAGGGAAGAGTTGAGGAGTCGCAACTCTCAGTACTTAGAGAGTGGCGTCAAGACCCCAAAGCTTGGTCAGAAAAGTACGGTCAATAAAGGCCAGCTCTGTCCAAAATCTTCCTCCCATTGCCTAGCACTTGATCGCCTTTCTTTAACGCTGTTGCCTTTGTTTTTGGTATCAAGTTCGCTTATATTGTCTTGGTATTATTCGAATATTGCCCTTTGTCATAAGGGAGAAAGCAAGTGGAGGATGAATGTCTCAAGAGATAGCGAAGTTGGAGATCGAAGGAAAAATTATTGAAATCCCAGTGATCACGGGAAGTGAAGGGGAGAAGGCCCTCGACATTAAAAAGCTCCGTGCCGAAACCGGTTATATCACTCTTGATAATGGCTTTGTGAATACAGGTTCATGTACTTCAGCAATTACTTTCCTTAATGGTGAAAAAGGAATTCTTCGCTACCGTGGATATCCCATCGAGCAAATCGCAGAGAAGTCGAACTTCCTTGAAGTGGCTTACCTCCTTAACTTTGGAAAGCTTCCTAACTCAAAAGAGTTTGATTTCTGGCAAGAGAAGGTGACTTCATTTGCTACCCTTCCTGAAGGAATAACTAATATTATCGATCAATTTCCAAAAGACTCCCATCCAATGGGAGTTGTGGCCTCAGTTGTTTCCTCTCTTGCGGCTTTCTATCCTGAGTTTCTCGATGCCCCCCTAGATAGTGTGCAAAGAGAAAGAGCAACTGCTCAGCTTATGGCCCAGGTTAAAATTATTGCGGCTTACTTCTATAGAAGAACAATCGGTAAAGCGCCCCATCGTTCTCACCCAAGTCTTGGCTTTTCAAAGGACTTCCTCAATATGATGTTCTATGAAGAAGGCAAAGAAATTGATGATGATGTGGCCCACGCTCTAGATGTTCTTTTCATGCTTCATGCTGATCACGAACAAAACTGCTCGGCCTCAACCGTACGTGTGATTGGCTCTTCTCAGGCCAATGTCTTTGCTGCAATTTCTGGTGGTATTGATGCACTTTGGGGTCAACTCCATGGTGGTGCTAATCAGCGCGTACTTGAGATGCTCGAAGAAATCCAAAATGCTGGAGGTGATTATAAGAAGTTCATTGAGAAAGCTAAGGACAAAAACGACAGCTTCCGTCTTATGGGATTTGGTCACCGTGTTTATAAGAACTTTGATCCACGTGCCCTCATTATTAAAAAGCAGTGTGACATTGTTCTTGAAAAACTCAATATTCAAGATCCTCTTCTTGATATCGCTCGTGGCCTTGAAGAAGAAGCGCGTAAGGACGACTACTTTGTTTCTCGTAACCTTTACCCGAATGTGGACTTCTATTCAGGGATTATTTACAAGGCCCTGGGAATTCCAACTGATATGTTCACCGTTATGTTTGTTCTCGGTCGTCTTCCTGGCTGGTTAGCTCAGTGGAAAGAGATGAAAGAAGATGTAGCTTTTAAAATTGCTCGTCCTCGTCAGATCTACATTGGTGAAAGAGAGCGTGATTACGTTCCCATGAAAGAGCGCAAATAAAAATCAATGACAAAGGCCTCCTAACGGAGGCCTTCTTGTTCCAGGAAACCTTAAGTGGTTACTTACCAAAATATAAAAAGACACCTTCTCATCCAAGGCCTACAAGATCGTAAGGTCGCTCATCTTCTTGAAGGGATAAAAGAACTTTATACGGCCCGCCGGGAAGGTCTTCCTTCTAAGGAGTGGAGTGCCGAAGAGGTCTCTGCCTACGCCTCCTTTTATCTACCAACGAATATGGCGAAATTTTCTTTTGTGATGGATCAACTACCTAAGGAAATCAGAGAAGAGCTTTCTCATTGTCAGATCATTGACTTTGGCACAGGACCGGGAACATATCTTGTCGCCTATCTCGATTACTTCGGTGGTAGTGACTGTGGTCATCTCTACGGTATCGATATTAGTGAGAGTATGATTCAACAGGCTTCACAACTCTTGGGAGGTCTCTTCCCTGACCTTAAAACTAAAATGCACTTTGAGGGGGAGGTGGGTAATTACTCTCATGCTCTTGGGCGTTTTCTTATTTTTGGTAACTCCCTCAATGAAATGAATAGTGATGAGGTTTTTAAAATTATAAAGAAGGTGGACCCTACTCATCTCCTTTTTTTAGAGCCTGGTGTTCCCACCGTTTTTGATGAAATGATGAAGGTACGAGACCTTTTAAAAGGGGAGGGCTACTCTTGTCATTATCCATGCCCCTCGATGGATCCCTGTCCTATCTTGGCCACTAGTGAGGAGTTGGGGGAGGATGATTGGTGTCATCAAGTTTGGCGTGGTACCCATGAGCCGGAAGTGGAACATCTCGGTCAGTTGGCGCGTATTGATCGTAAGGCCATGGCGTTTATAGGTCACTTCTATACTAAGGGAAGCTCTGTTCAACCTCAGGAGTCTACTCGTTTTATTCGCTTTCTCAATGAAACTAAGCACTCCTTTGACTGGCAAGTTTGTCGCAAATGTGAAGAGGGTTTAGAAAAAGCGGAACTTGAAATTCCTAAGAAGATTTTTTCTAAGAAAGAGGCCAAGGAAATGAAGAAGCTTTCTGTGGGCACTAACTTCAACTACGAAGAAGATAAGATTCTTGGCAATGGAAAAATCCGAGTGAAAAGTCTTAGTATAAATCCCTAACCAATCACCATCCATTCCTCTATAATTTACTCCTAAGTGCATTAACAAGGACGTTTCATGCAGTTTTTTAAATATAAAGAGGATCGCATTCCCTTTGCGATCATCGGCAGCTTCTTTGTCATTGATCTTATCTACTATTTCTTAGTCGACGACTTAAAACTTCTTTTGGCCTGGATGATTCTCGCCATCATTGTCAAAGGCATCACGGCAGCTTGGAACCATAATCACCAACATCACAATACTTTTAAGCAGCCTTGGCTCAACCGCTTGGTTGAAATTATTTTTGGCATGCATACGGGAATCTGTGGTTATGCTTGGGTTCTTCATCACAATGTTGGTCATCACGTAAACTACCTCGATCAAAGTAAGGATGAATCAGCGTGGCTCAATTCCAAAGGGGAGCGTATGATGCGGTTACGTTACTCCTTAGAGATTTTTATAACGAGTTATTACCGTTGCTTCATTGTGGGGCTAAAGCATCCTAAAATCCTTCGTAAGTTTTTGGCCATGACCTCCCTTACTGCTGGGATCATGATCGCCTTAACCCTTTACCGGCCTATCCCTGCTTTGATTGTGTTATGGATTCCTTCGATTCTTTCTCTTCTTATCACTGCGGACTCGACCTATTGGCATCACAGTGGACTTCCTACTGGTAACCATTTTGAGGCCAGTCGCAACACTATTGATTCGATCTGTTTTAATATTTTGACGGGAAATTTTGGTTATCATACGGCCCACCATTATCGTGGAGGACTTCACTGGACTAAGCTTCCTGCTCTTCATGAAGAAATTAAAGATAAAATTCCAGCTCATTGCTATTTAAAGCCCACCCCTTTCTTTGCCACACTTGATTTCATTATTAAAAAGTTAGGACTTGTAGGTGAAGATATTCAACTTCAAACCCAAAAAGGATCACTATGAAAAAGCTCATTTTACTTCTTTCACTTATCTCCTTTGGTACTAAGGCCAAAATCTATGATGCCTTCATGTGTTACACCATGGTGGACACTGTGGTGCTCTTTGGTATTTTGAAGCCTCAAGGAACTTTGCGAATTAATTATCAACGTCTTGAAGAGAACCCTACCACTATCGACTTGAAGATTTCTCGCTATCAACGTTCAGACAACTCGATACAGGCAATCGGCGTTCATAACGGCAAGCAGGTGATTAGCGTGAATTCAAAGGGTGGTGTCGGTAAAGCCGATATTAATTTGATGTCTTTTGCGGGAACTGAAGATGTTGAATTTAAGAATGAAGATGTGCTCTGTTACTTTGGAAAATTTGAAGAATAGTTTTTGCAGGTTGCAGGTTGCGAGTAGTATTCCTGTTTCCCGCAACCTGATCCCTGATACCTGTTATGATTTTTTATTACGGCTAGCGTAGCGAGAACCAAACTTCTTACGGAATTTCTCAATACGGCCTTCAGTATCGAGTACTTTTTGCTTACCAGTATAGAAGGGGTGGCAAGAAGCACAGATATCAATTTTTTCTAGTTTTGATGTTGAACGTGTTTCGTAGGTTGCTCCACAAACACAAGCGATAGTAACTTCGTTGTACTCAGGGTGAATACCAGCTTTCATAATTAGGACCTTTTGTTGGTCATTGCTTAATACAATGACAGGTTATTAGCTTGTTATAAGGGGGAGATATTGGCCTAAGGCGCTTCTCTTGTCAACGCAGGGGGAAGAAAGTCAATGGGCCGAACAGCTGCCACAGCCACCATCGTCTAGGCGCTGGGTGCGGTCCACAAAGTCCCAGTGATGGTAACGGTAATTTATGCTGTCGATTGCCTCTGGTAGCGAGAAGTACTCCAGTTGAAAGACCTCTTCTTCGTCTTGGTTGAGGACGGTGACTAAGTAGAGCAGTTTTGGATCGTCACCTTGAGGCTCGGCCCCGAGATGAATAAATGCCAGTAAATCCGATGACTTATAGCCTGAGAAGGTCCAATTATCGGCATTAATTTGTTTCGCATCTTCCATTTTACCTACATATCAACAAAGCCTTGTCATCGCAATGAGTTGGGTGTAATCTCCTCGAGCTATTGTGAAATAAAAGTGGAGGCGCCTCATGGCCAAAGGACCAAGAGTTATCATTACATTAGAATGTACCGAAGCAAGAAAGTTGGGTAAAACTCCTTCTCGCTACACAACGACTAAAAATAAGAAAAATACACCAGATCGTATGGAAAAGAAGAAATACAATCCCTTTCTTCGTAAGCACACGGTTCATAAAGAAATTAAGTAATCTTCCTTAAAGGTTCTTAAGTTCAGTAGGCTTCCGAAAAGGAAGCCTTTTTTTGTTTGATTTCTATGCGTTAGCCCTCTTAAAACCTTAAGTTTTTCCTAGATTTTACCGAAAAGATAATAAGATCCCGTAGGGGGAGAAGGAGTCTTTTTGGCCTTAAAAATCCTATTAGTCGATAAAGATGAGGACTGGTTGTTTTCCGCGAAGGAATACTTCGAAGCTCAGCTCTATCACACCACATTGGTGAGTAACGGAAAGGATGCTCAGGTCGCTCTCTACAATCAAAAGTACTTTGCCGTGGTCATGAATGTTAAGGTCGAAAGACACCCCGGCATTCAGGTTCTGAAGTTTATCAAATCAAATTATCCCACCCAGAAAGTTATCATGATCACTGAAGTCAATGAACAAGACGATGAAGAAGATCAGATGACTCCAGAAAAACTTAAAAAGATGGGGGCGACTGAGGCCATTGCCAAACCTTTTGAGTTTGAAGATCTCAAGGGCCTTCTTGAAGGGCACCAGTCTGTTGGTGATATGGTCTCTTCTGTTCCCAGACGAAAAGAACTAGGGCCAGAAGAAGAAGTCGATATGGGGGACGATAAGTTCACCGGTGTAAAAATCGATGAGTTCTACACTTCGCAGGCCGTACTTTTTGATATTTATATTAAGCTCAAAAGTAATCGCTATATAAAAATCCTTCATGCCGGAGATACATTTTCTAAAGAAAGGCTTGATAAGTATAAGAATGAAAAGAATGTTGAGTTCCTCTACTTTGAAAAGAAGGACCTCTTTAAGTATGTGAAGTTTAATAACTACTTTGCCAAAAAGGTAATCGGCAATGAGAAAGTTGGCGGAGCAAAGAAAGTTAAAATGCTTCAAAATGTCGCTGAAAAGTTTTTAGAGCAGACCTTTCAAGAGGGGATGAAACCTCAAATTATCGATCAAGGTAAGGAGATCGCTGAAAATGTTTATGAGCTTGTAAAGGAAAGTGGTGACCTCTTTCAAGTTTTTAAAGACTATGCAGATTTTGATCCCAATGCCTACACCCATGCCTATTTAGTCACGTTATTCTCTACTTCCATCATTAAGCAATTCGAGTGGCAATCAAAGACCACCATTGAATGTACCGCCTTGGCCTGTATGTTTCATGACATAGGTAAAATGAAGATGGACCCTACTGTAGCACAAATGAAACTTGAGGAAATGAACGACGAGCAGCTATTAGAGTATAAGCGGCACCCAGAGTATGGGCTTGAGCTTATTGATGGCAATCCACTTATCAATAATTCTGTAAAACAGATTATTCTTCAGCATCATGAGCACTTTGATGGGACAGGCTTTCCCTTTAATAAAAAAGGCTCAAAGATATTGATGTTAAGTAATATCGTATGTCTTGCGGATAATTTTGTTCATATTATCCAAGATGAAGACCTCAAACCAGTAGAGGCCCTTAAAGTCTTACTTTCGAGAAGAGATCAATTGACGTGGTACAACTCGCAGATTGTTGAATGCCTGATTAAGGTCTTTGTGGACCCTCAAAAAATCATGAAGGACAATAATGTATTGCCTTCAAACTCTCGCATGGTTCCTAATAAAAAAGTTTCTTAACTGGAAAGGAGCGCAGTCTTCTTTCTGAACGTTGAAAGGCTCCCAAGACCTTTTTGTTAAGGACGTAGGGGAACTCTCTATTAGAGGGCTGAATAATAAAGTTTTGCCACTTCTCTAATTTGACACCAGGAAGATTTCTCACCAGACCAGAGATTTTGTAGGTGTATTTATTCTTATTATTATCGGTAACTACAATAAGAAAGCTTGGCTTTTCAAGGTACTGTTCAACCGCTTTGGCAAGCTCTTCACTAACTCGGTCTAGGATAAGAGGACTTCTTAAATCTGCTAGACCTCCAAGGTACTCTTTGACCGCTTCCGTTTTAAGCATGAGATTCTTTTGGCCGACCCAATTGAGGCCATTCTTCTCTGCAAGAAAGTTGAGGTTATTACGAGATTCTTGGCCACGATAAATTTTAATACTGGTGACTGAAGAAAGGTCGAATGTGAAAATACGGGTATCGACAAAGCTTGCTAGGTCGAGAGTGTTCAAAGTAGTTGAAATATTATCAATATGATAAATCGCATCTTGATCACTTAGACTGACGTAGGTGGAGTTGTCTAGGGGATTTATAAGGCCAAACTTAAGGGTAGAGGCCTTATCATTACTATTAATAAGAGTAACCTCTAAGCTGGCCGTATCAAGAGAATAGTTGGCGATATTGATTGGGTCATTGGCATGAACACTACGAATTTGAACGTTGTTAAGGTCTTTTAAGATGGTCTTCACTAGGGAAGAGTTCGCCGGTAGCTTTCTTGGAGAAATCATCATCCATGGTGTGTCAGGGTTACTAGATGACTTCTCAAAGTGAAAGGTCCCTAAGTTATTTTTTAGGATGAGCTCTCGCACTCCAAGAATTTGACTAGGCTGAAACAGTGAACGGTAGCGGCTCATCTCTGGGCTGATGTCGATGGGGGCTTGGAAGAAATCACTATAGAAGCCAGTGATAAAGAGCACGGCCGCGAAGAAGAGGATCATCCAGGTTGAAAGTGTTGATTTTTTTACCTCTAGGCGAATCAGCATAGAGTCATACCTCTTTGAGCTTGATGAAAGTGAGACCACTATCAATTTTTGCTTTCAGTCATAATGAGTTTAGCTTGATTAAACGCACTTGCCTAGAGATGATAGCGCTTCAAATCATCTCATATTAAGTGGGATAGCAGTTTTGCCTGGAGAATAGATAATGCAGATTGTCCAAATTATTCGTGAGGGCGGTTTTATCATGGCACCTTTATTGGTGTGCTCCCTCATAATCTGGGTCGTCTTCTTTGAGAGGCTCTACTTTCTTCACCAATTTAAGACTCAATACAAACTCCTTGTTGAAAAAGCTCAGGGTCTCATTAAAGATAAGAAGATTCATGAGGCGCGGGGACTTTGTCACAATGTTCATCCTCTTATTAGTGCGCCCTACCTTGTGGTCTTTGATGCTGCTGATCTTTCTCTCGATGAGTGGGAAGCTCGCATGGGCCGTCGTTTAAAAGAAACTCAACTTGGACTTAAGAGGTACTTGTGGCTTCTCGGGACTATTGGAAGTTCTGCTCCCTTTATCGGTCTCTTTGGGACAGTTATCGGTATTATTAAGTCTTTTGAAAGTATCGCTGCTTCAGGTAAGGCCGGTTTTGCTGTTGTAGCGGCAGGCCTGGGTGAGGCGTTGATTGCAACTGCGGCGGGGATCATTGTTGCTGTCATAGCGGTGATTTTTTACAACTATTTTCAAACTAGACTAGGCGCCCTCAATATAGAGTTTAAAAATAAACTTGAGGACCTTAAGGAGCTTGTTTAAGTGGCCATCAACTTAGGAGATGATGACGAGCAAATCATGGCGGAAATCAATATGACGCCTTTGATTGATATCATGCTTGTCCTCCTTATTCTCTTTATGGTGACCTCAAGTGTCTCACTTGAAAGTGGACTTGATGTAGAACTGCCTCAAGTGGCAGGTAGTACAGAGTCTAAAGAGGGGAGTGCCGTCATTATTTCACTCAATGATCAGGGGGAGCTTTCTGTTCAAGGAAAGAGAGTTGACTTTCCCAACCTGGGAGAGGCCATAAAAGAGGCCATGGTTACTGAAAAGTCTGGCCTCGTTATTCTTGAAGGGGACCGCAAGTCCAAGCTTGGTAATGCAGTCCAAATTATGGACATCGCCAAGGCCGCTGGGGCAACTAAGTTTGCGATTGCTGCTGAAGCTGGCGCCTCCAACTAGAGGTCAAGACCGTCTAGACCATCAAAGTCATCATCACCACCATCATCTTCTTTAACAGCTTTTGGAGCGGGAGCCTCAGGTACATCAGGCTCAATGGATCTGATGAATTGGCGAAGAAGAGTTCTTTCTCCATCTTTAAGAAAGGAGAATTGGGCGACAATACGGTAGCTCACTTTCTTTTCAGAAATGATGCGGCTTCTAATATTGAAGGGGCGACAGTAAACAATATTGGCATTGACGACAAAGCGTTTGGGAATTTGAAACTCAATGACAATGGACTGGCCTTCAAGGAACTTTTTAGAACCAAAGAAATAGAGGCTATCCATACTCACTTCACTGAGGATCGTTACTCCGCGATGAATCTTACTTTCAGGGATATTGTCACTAGAGCGTTGGATAACTTTAATGGGACCACCGGGAGCCGGTGCTCCTTGATCGCCTTCAGTTGCTTCTTCAGGCGCACCATCCATGGCAGCTGCCATAGCGGCCTCAAGGTCTTCTTCTCCGTCTTCACCACCTTCGCCTTCAGCAGAAGCATCGGCTTCTTCAGGAGCATCCCCGCCCATAGCTGCGGCCATTGCGGCTTCGAGGTCCTCACCGTCACCACCTTCTTCTGATCCTGCCTCAGTAGCTCCACCGCCTCCCTGAAGGAGTTGGAGGTTAGGGCGTTGATCAATGGGACCACGGTATTGATATTCGTCTTTGATCTGTTGAATTTCTTCTGGAGTAAGCTCAGTTTGCTCAGGGTTGTTTTGAAGCCTTCTTCTGACAACAGCTTCAACTTCATCACGTAATGACCAAATTTTAAGACCAATTCTTTTAATGAGAACGGGATCATGAGAGTTGTTGTGAATCAATTTGGACCTCCACCAGAGAATTACGTACTCCTCTTAATATACCAAGGTGCGTTACAGGGGGCATTATGGGTATTCTATGCCGCTGGGCAGGAATTACCTCTATAGGTGAGCACCGCAGCATGTAACTACCCTAAAGTATATGGTGAAAATGAGTTTCCCAAGTAAATAAGTCAGCCAAAGACAGGGGTTGGGCCCTGGCTGTGGTTACCAAGGAGGGTTTAATGACAAAGATATCAAACCTCACGGCCCTTGCGGCCCTTAGTGTTTTGAGTACTGGAGCAGTGGCAAGCCTCCATCCTCATGTGCCAGGAGAAGTTCTGGTGAAATTCAAAGATGATTCACAAAAATCATCATTCTTACGCCTTAAGAGTGTAGGGGTAACTTCAACAGAGAAGATTTCCTTGAGTTATGGAAACCTTTACGTTGCCAAATTTAATACCAACCAAAAAAGTGTTCAGTCGATTATCGACGAGTTGAAAGCGGACGCCAATATTGAGTATGCTGAACCTAACTTTATCTACTCGATTGTAGAGCCGCAAAAAAGCCTAGACTTTAACAACCTTGTTAAGCCCTCAAGCTACAACTCAAATAATTACACCCCAAATGATCCTCGTTATGGCCAACTTTGGGGTCTTGCCAATACTGGTAGCAATGAACCCGGTGGGCGCTCACCTGGAAGAAGTGGAGCTGACGTTGCCGCAGAATCTGCATGGGGACTTACTCTTGGTTCTAAGCAAATTAAAATTGCCGTCATTGATACGGGTATTGATTACAACCACCCTGATTTGGTGGATAACATGTGGGTTAACGAAGCTGAAAAGAATGGCCGCCCAGGTGTAGATGATGATGGAAACGGTTATGTTGACGACATTCATGGTTATGACTTTGCCAATGATGATGGTGATCCAATGGATGGCCACAGCCACGGTACTCACTGTGCAGGGACAATTGGTGCTGTTCACAACAATGGTATTGGTGTTGCTGGGGTAATGGCCGATGTCTCTCTTGTGGGGATTAAGTTCCTCACAGATAGTGGTTCTGGTGCTACGGCCAATGCCATTAAAGCAATCGATTACGCCACCAAGATTGGTGTCGACATCATGAGTAACTCTTGGGGAGGCGGTGGCCGCTCTCAAGCTCTTGAAGATGCCATTAAGCGTGCAAGTGCCGCGGGCATCCTCTTTACTGCAGCAGCTGGTAACTCTGGTACTAATAATGATTCAAGACCTCACTATCCTTCAAACTATGATGTTGAAAACGTGATCTCTGTTGCGGCCCATACCGCTCAGGATGATCTCGCGAGCTTCTCTTGTTATGGTAAGAGAACTGTTCACATTGCAGCTCCAGGACACAATATTCTTTCGACCATTAAAAATGGTGGTTATGCTGTTTACTCTGGGACATCTATGGCAACTCCTCATGTTTCAGGTGCACTTGGACTTCTTCTCGCTCATGAAGGTCGTCTTGGTGTAGCAGAAGCCCGTGAGCGTCTTATGGCCACATCAGTTCCTGTAAACGCTTATCGTCGTAAAATCATTAAGGGTGGACGTCTTCACACTTACAATCTTCTTACTGATACACGTCCAGCTCGTAATGAGCCCAATCCCAATAATTGGAAGACAATGAGATTAACAACTCCTTGGGAAACTCAGCATCCTTATGGTGTAAACCTTACTGAGGAAAAAACTTTTTCTGTCCCCAATGCAAAGTACATTCGTTTGGTGATTAAGAAGCATGAGCTTGAGGACCGTTACGACTTCATTCAAGTTGCAACTCCTGGGCGTACTGTTGTTGAAAAGGTTTCAGGTGCAGGCACGGATTATGTGACTGATTATGTAGAAGGGGACACGCTTGTGGCGACTTTTACTTCTGATCGCTCTATCACCAAGTGGGGCTTTCTGATTGAAGAAATTCAATACCAATAGATTCTTTAAGCCCGTCTCCTTTAGGTAGGAGGCGGGTTTTTTAAGCTGCAGATTTTTGACGGTTCCCAAGAAAGGTTTCTAGTTCCTCGACAAGCTCACCACAGAGAACTCTGATTTCATCGATTGTTTGTTGAGCCTCTTTAGTTTCAGCTGATTTACCCATACGTTCCAGCTTAATAGATAGAGTAAGACCCTTCTTGCAAAAGAGAGAAGCAAAACTTCCTTTTAGGGAGTGAGCCCGTAGTTCTATCGTTGCCATATCATTGGCCTGAAGGGCTTCATTGAGTACGTTGATGTCCTCTCCATAACGCTCAGAGAATTGTTGAATGATGGTCTCAATGACAAAGAGGTCATCTGAATAGTTATCCAGTAACTCGTAGGCATCGAAGGTGGAGTATTGCTCTGTAGGCTCTATACGGTGAACAGGTTGTTCTTCATAGTCTTCTGGCATAACTCTTTCATCATACTCAAGGAGAGCGTCCTTAACTTCAAAAATCTGTTTTGAGTAACGATCAAGAATAGAAAGGAGGATGTTGTTATTAATTGGCTTCGCCATAAAGTCATCCATGCCTGCCTCAAAACATTTATCTCGATCCTCTTGCAAAACATTTGCTGTTACTGCGACTATTTTTGGTCTTCTCTCTGCATAGTGTTCAATGATAATTTTCGAAGCAGTTATACCGTCCATCTCCGGCATCTGGAGATCCATAAAGATGAGGTCGTAATGCTTTTCTTTAGCAAGTTCAACAGCTTCAACCCCATTGACTGCGGTATCTGGGTCGTGGCCATTCTTATTGAGTAGGCTGACAAGAAGACGTCTGTTTACAGGGTTATCTTCAACGACGAGGACTTTGAGGCGGACAGTTTTGGCGGAGTAAACATCCTGACCAAGGTCGGCCAACTTATTATCGTGTGCCTTAACGTGGACCGGCATCACGGTAATAGAAAATTTAAAAATAGAGCCCTGACCAACCTGACTTTCTAGGGTGATACGTCCACCTAGTATTTCTACGAGGTTCTTGCAGATCACAAGACCAAGACCTGTACCACCATACTTTCTTGAAGTGGTGTCATCAATTTGAGTAAAGGGTTTAAAGAGTTTCTCTCTCTTCGTTTCTGGAATACCAATACCGGTATCTTCAATGGAGAAACAGAGAATGTCTTTTCGAGGACCTCTTTCAACTAAAATTTTAACAAAACCTTGGTCTGTAAACTTGATAGCGTTAGCAACAAGGTTAATAAGAACCTGACGTAGGCGGTTTTCATCCGTCAAAATACCAATGGGGACATCAGAGTCAATACTATAAGAGAGGTCAATATTTTTTTCACTCGCCATATGTTCAAAGAGCTGAATAGCTTGGTCGAGAGTTTTAATAAGAGAAAAGGGCTTCTTTTGAATTTCTAATTCATTAGTTTCAATTTTAGAGTAATCGATAACATCAGAGAGAATGATATTAAGGTTTTCAGCTGAGTCTTTAATAATTTGCAGCAGCTCTGTTTGATCTTTATTAAGACGGGAGTCGAGTAGAAGGTTGGTCATCCCCAAGATACCGTTTAGAGGGGTACGGATTTCGTGAGAAATATTGGCCCAGAAGATATCCTTGGTTTTATTCGCTCTTAGTGCCTTTTGCTCACTTCTTTTGAGCCTTTCCTGATTTTCAAGACTCGACTTTTCATAGTGCCAAGTGAGGTAGGTCACAAAGACAAAGAGACAGATGAGGCCAATGCCATTGTGAAGACTTTTTCCATAAGCATCAAGAGGGCTTGGGGGAAAAGTAAATCCACGAGTATGAAGATGAAGAAAACCGATAATAAAAACCAACCCAACAAGAGAATAAATAAGACCTTTTCTTGGACCTACAAAGTAGAGACTCATTATGGGAAGGGCCGCAAACCACAGGGCAGGTGTTGTATTGAGGCCACCACGCATGTAGGTAATCACGGGAAGCACAAGAAGTGCCCCTGTGGGAAAGAGATAAGCGATGGCCGTAAACTTGCCAACTTTCTTAATGAACCATGGAATAGTGGTCAAAAGGATAGTAACGATTAAAACTGACTTGGGGTATTCATCAGTAAGGAAGTAGCGGTTGAGACCACTCAGAAGCATAAGAGTTGAAGCTAAAAAGCATGAGTTAATAAGAACACGTGCCTTAATCATCTCACCAGGGGTGAGTCCCATATGCTTAGGAATAAAATAGTCCGCGACTTTATCAAAGAGCTTCTTCATCACTCTTCTTATCGGAATTTAGAGGGACTGATTGAGAAATAAGAAGGGTTTTCGCAATCTTTTGGCATAAAAAAACCACTCAGTTACGAGTGGTTTTTGACTTTTTTACTTAAGTATTTCTTTTAAATATTAAGCTTCAAATAGGTGACGGTACTTTCTTAGAAACTTAGAAAGAGAACCAACTTTATCGAGGGTTCTAATCGCCTTAGTAGAGAGTCTTAGTTTAATTGTTTGACCAGTTTCTGGGTCATATACTCTCTTCGTTTGAAGGTTAGGCTTTTGAGTCATTTTAGTTTTATTGTTCGCGTGAGAAACTTTGTTTCCTACGAGTCTTCTTTTGCCAGTTAAATCACATGAGCGGGACATAGCTTGATCCTTATTTCTCTAAAATTCCAAAACTTATGAAGGCGTAATATAAAACGCACGGGATTAAAGTGCAAGTAGGGAGTGCTCCCACTCTAAAAAAAGTGCCTTATTTGGCAAGCGTCTCAAGGCCTATGGTTACCCAGATAACCAAAACCAAGCGATTTCCATAGCTTACACGAGTCGTTCTATGATCCCAGCCATATTTTCCTGTGGGAAAGAGCCAAAATTGACCCCAAGGTAGAGTGGACAGACACTTGATGTCTTGTGGGTACTGCTTTGTGCGCAGCAAAAGATCTCCACCCTGAATTGTTTCAGGTTCACGATTGAGGCTCAGGGATAAGGCGAAGTCTCTCGAGCCGTCATCATGCCAAATCCCCTCTTCTTCTAGATCTTGGGGTCCTTGGCGGAGGGCAAGCATCATTTCATGGCTGAACTGTCCCTGAGAAGACAGTTCTAAAACGAGGGATTTCAATAAGCTATGAAGCCAGTGACCATCATTTAGGGCAGCTAAACACTCTTGATAGAGTTCTTCCCAAGCGCAATTTGATACCAATTTTTGCCAGCTTGAGGGCAATTCTAAATTTCTTTTGTCAAAACCGCATAGGCCTAGCTCTTCGAGGGTCATCTCGAATTTATAATGGATAAAAGTAAGAAGTTCTACAGTGAATGTAGAGGGTGAAGAAATGAAAATAGCGAAACCTAATAGAAAGTGCCTGTTTATCGTTGCTCTCCTTAGTGCTCCTTTTTGGGGTGAGCTTTACAAAGGAGTTAAGCAAGAAGGTCTTAAGTTAGAGGCCTCTCTTTTTTCTTCGCAAGAAAATGAGGAAGAGAGAGTAAAAAGCTTACGAGAGAAATTAATTGCTGATGCCATCGATCGCAACCGTGATCTTTGTCAGAAGCAAACATTACTCCTTAAGGAAATCCAAGGAGATATCTACAAGAAAAAATATTCTGAAGAAGAAGTTAAGGGCCAATCTCTAAAGGTCCTCGCTTTTTCTCATCAAATGACAGATGAGCTTTCTCTCTACAATTTAAAAAATAAGGATAAGCTGCTCCTAGATGGTCATATTGATCCGAAATTTCTTTTAAAACTAGAAAAGGTTCAAAGTCCATGTGTGCATAGACCCCAATTACTAGAGAGAATCGTTTCTGTCCTGAGTAAGAATATCGACCGCAAGCAAGATAGTAAGAATTGGATGGTCTACCGAACCACAGAGTTTTCAATGAAGGTCGTAAAAAGTCTCGATTCTTTTGAAGCGCTTCAGGCGAGCTTAAATCTTTTAGAGGCCTTGGGGCGTAACGGCCATTTAAAGCGTCAGGATGTGCAAAAGGTTCAACAATTCAAAAGAAAGGTAGGCCAACTCAATAATGAGTTTCAAAGAGATATCTCTCAATACCAAGGGGGAGAAAATGGTCTCAAAAGGACGCTTCGTCATTGGGAGAATAAGAAAGTTCTCACTCGTCTTGAGCTAAGAAATTATCTTTCAGATATTTCACGTCGTTACCCTGCTCAAGAGAAAAGGTTTGGTGAAATAACTTTACCTGAAATTATTTAAGGGCCTAAAATGAACTTATGCGTTTGCGCCAAATCCTTTTATTAGCCTCTGCTATACTCTTTGTTATTTCAGCAGGGTTGTATTTCTTTGCCCCTGATTTGAAAGAAGACTTAATGGAGGCCAAGCGCACTAAGGTCATCTACAAAAAGCTTAAGACTCTTGAAGGTCGGGAAGAGGCCATCAGAGAAAATCGCAGAAATATCCCACCCAAAAAGTTATTCAACTACGATTCCAAGAAGACTATGGGTAGTGAACCTAAGGTTGTAATTGTTAAGGCCCTTAAAGCGGTCAGGACACGCTTGGTGAAAGATTGTGATGACGTTCTTGAGCGTCTTAATGAGTATCCTGATCTGATCGATTATCAAAGCTCCCTCTATCAAAATAGAGGAAAAGTGGAAGACTTCCTAAATCATTCTCTGGGTAATGCCTTTGATATTATTCGATTATTGAAACCAAGTCTTGGCACCTTAAAAGAGCAGATCATGCAAATGGATCGAGGTAGCCTTAAACTACAAGAATTTGAAAAAATCTCAAATGAGTATGATTCTCTCATTGCTTCTTGCGGTGTTAATGATGGCCTTGGCCCCTTGGTTTTAACTCTAACTGAGGTCATAAAGGAGATAAATCCTGCCTATACCCCATTTCTGGTTAAGGCCTCCACAAATATGGCGACGGCCTACTTCGAAATAGAAACCTATGAAGCCCTTTTCCTAGGAGCTGGTCTTTTAAGGAATATGAACTCACATGGTATTCTCTCTCAAAGTGAAGCCTATGACCTTGAAGTCTTGTCGGGGCGATTACGTAATACCTATGACAATTTTAAGTTTGAATGGAAGAAGGCCAAGACCATTGAAGAAAAGCAAGATGTGTTAGTCTACTTTAATGAAGAAGCGATTGTCCTGGCAGAACTCTTTAAAGAATTTACCTATAAAATTCAAACTGGCTACAGCGCTTATTCCATACAAAGGTAAACTTGCTCTTTTGTAAGTCCCACCTGAAAAGCCAAATCTTTGATTTTTCCCAATATCCATAAACGAAATGGACGAGGATAGCGAACCTTACCATCAAAGCTAGAGCTAAACTCAGCCGCTAGAAGCTCTGATTGAGGGTAGTTCTTTTTCACTTGATGAAAGACCTGTGACGTGAAACGCACGACTCCCATTGAGACATATTCAATTTTGGGGAGGTCAAGTTCACTCTTAAGAGTTTGAAAAAGCTCACTGTAAGTCTTTATAAAGTTATCCTCATGGATAATGGGATCAAGGTGAATGGCAACTGGGTGACCAGCCTCTTGTAGGGATCTTATAACCTTAACGCGATGTGACAGGGCCGGGGTTTTCAGGTCTGTTGCTCTAATCCGTTTTTCAGGAGAGAGAGAAAAACTTGTAATAATATTAGGGAGAGGTTTTTGCTCTAACAAACCTTTGATATTGGCCGACTTTGTTCTGAGCTCTAACATTGCCCTTGGCTCTTTTGAAAAGAGATCAAAGTAAAAAGGGATTTCTCCAGAGAGGTGACTGAGGGCCAGAGAGTCGCTGAATTCCCCCGCGTGAAACCAAATACGCTTACTTGGGTCTTTGTTGAGAGACTCTTTCCAAGTCCTCTCAATCTCCTCACCGATTTCTTGGTGATTGAGAAAGAGAACAATATCGGGAGAGTTAAAGTAGCCTTGAAGGTAGCAGTACTCACATTCATAAATGCAGTTATAGGCATGAATGAAGTAGTAGTGGGGTTCTCCTGCTAGGCCATAGGCATCCGGCGCTTCTTTTAGGAGAGTACCTTTCTTCTTGCCAAGGAAGAGCTGGAGATTATCTCTTTTTTGCAGATAAGGCTTTTTGACCCGGCCAAAGACATCTTCAATAGCATCAATCTCTGTAATTGGAACTTGTGAGAAACGCTCGCGAATATTTTGAAACTGTGGGTAAGAAGTCGAATCTTTTTCGACAAAGATGCGGCTAAACATCATTGCCCTCTTTAATGATCTCTTCTCCGCGCATGAGGGTTCTAAACTTATTAAAGTCAAAGTTCTCTAGAGCGGTAATGATTTTGTTTATCTGAGTTTCTTTTTCAAGAGCGGTGCTTAAATGAAGAACCTCGCTTTCATGACCCTGATCAAAGCGCACAGAGACACCGGCCTGTTGCATATCAGCTGTCACCTCATTGAGGGCCTCTTTTAACTTCCCTTCTAGTGGATTGAGAAGATTGGTTAAACTTTCGAGAAATAACTTTGTTTTATCTTTTGGTCTTAAATCCTTTTCAATCAACTCATTAAAGTGGGTCTCCTCAAGAATATTTTCCTTACTCTTTCCCTTAAGGTTTAAAGCTTTGAGAAGTTGCCTTAGCCGTCTTTCTTGAGAGACCGTAATGTGGAGGTGGCTTAACTCTGGCCATAACTCATCATTTGTATCAGAACCTTTAAGTGAGGTTTGTTTTTGAAGAAAGGCACGCAAGAGCAGGTCACTCCAACGGTCGGTCTCTTCTTTCACCCGAGCACAAATATCTCCATCGGCGAAGTCACTCACAACTTTTAAACTTGAAAAGGCGCACTTGAGTTGAGCGCACACAAATCCTGTCGCCCAAAGCTCCCGGTCAACGAGGGGGGCAAAGTGACTAAAGTGTTCCGCTTGTTTGGCATCAAGAATCCGAGCATTAGTCGAAACGATATCTGCAATAGGGAAGTTATCCTCCTCTTCTATTGAGGGGGTGCAAGTGAAACTCTTAAACTCCATTTCAGAAACCTCGAGTCCCTTTTGACCGTAGCAAGTAGCGATACGAAGAATTTGCTCTTTTTCTAGTTTAAGTGGGTGGGCCTCAAGTCCAGCGCAGACGCCAAGGTTGATGACTTGAAGGTCACGGTCTGGGAAGCGTTCCCTAAGTAGGACAATGGCCGCAGTTAACTTTACAAGGACCTGGTCGCGTCCTTCTCCCGTGATGAGGAGGCTCATCATCTCATTTTGAGGGCCAGTGAGTTGGTATAGGTCGCCTTCACTATTGAGGGGCTTTGACTGGAATTCATGAAGAAATGCCTTGGCCTCGCCTCGGTGAGCGAAACTTAAAAGAGTATGGTGCTTACTTTGGTTGGCCTCTGTCATAGACATTGGGCGGTCCTCTCTAGCAGTCTAAGTTAAGAGTCGAGACCTTGGCCTCACTCCGTCTTGATTGAGTGCGTAAATCACCTTATAGTAGCGCCCTAGGTTTCCGTCAACTTTGGCCTTGCCATACTAGGGATATTTATGACACATTTGCTAAATGAGTGGAGTTCGTTACCTTTTGCCTTTGGGGGAGCTGCTGTTAGTGGGGAAGGTGGAGGTTACGGTTTCGGTAAAGTTTCTGATCCTCAAGGTTTATTAGATCGAGCTCTCGATCTGGGGATCACTCTCTATGACACTGCTCCGATTTATGGTTTTGGCCAAAGTGAAGTTGAGTTTTCCCAGTTTTTTAAAAGGCATAAGGCAAAGAGAGAAAAGTTGCGAGTTGTATCCAAGTCTGGTGTGCACTGGCATAGCAGCAAGAGGGTCGATATGACTAATGATCCCAAGGTGACAAGCAAGATGCTTGAAGAGTCTCTTAAACGCCTCAAGACAGAATACATCGATCTCTATATGATTCACTGGCCTGATGCCAATGTGGATATTCGTTATCCTCTAGAAGTTCTGGCCAAGGCCAAAGAGCAAGGGAAGATTTTAGAGGTTGGCCTTTGTAATACCCATATTGATGACCTCAAAGCCGCAGGGGAAGTTGTTCCAGTTAAAGTAGTTCAGTCACAGCACAATATCTATGATCAACCACCACAGGACGTGATTGATTATATTTTAGAGAAGAACCTTTCTTTCATGGCATGGGGTCCCTTTGATAAAGGTATTCTTACTGGACGAGTGACCAAAAAAAGGGAACAGGCCAAGGACTATGATGAAGAAGACTGTCGTAAGAGTGCCCCTTGGTGGAATCAAAAGGATATTATTTCTAAGTGTGAAAAGCTTGGTTTCTATTGTGAGTTTGCAAAAGAAAAGGAACTTGAGCTTCCTGAGCTCGCCCTTTCCTATGTCTTAAGTCCAAACTGGTCACACGTCGCGCTCTTAGGGGCAAAGACAATTGCTGACCTAGAAAAAGCTGTGCATTCAAGGTTGGTAACTCTAAGTTCTGATGAAAGAGAAGAGATTCAAAAGCAGTGCCGACCGTAAGTGTTCTTATCCCAACATATAATAGGGCTCATACCATCGGCCGAGCAGTTGAGTCTGTCCTTGGCCAAACTCATCGTGAGCTTGAGTGTATTGTTATTGATGATGCTTCTTCTGATGAAACCATCGAGCTTCTTAAAAAATATGATGATCCCCGTGTGAAAATTATCCAGCATCGTGAAAACCGTGGCGTCTCTCAAGCGCGCAATACAGGCTTTCGCCAGTCGCATGGTAAATGGATCGCCCTTCTTGATAGTGATGACGAGTGGTTGCCTCATCGGTTGGAGTCTCAACTTAAGCTTGCTAAGGAAAGACCAGGGCTTCCCCTCATTCACGGTGAAGAATTATGGGTAAGAAGAGGCAAGAGGGTTAACCCCAAGAAGATTCATCAAAAGAGTGGGGGAAGAATCTTTAAGCGCTGCCTGCACCTCTGTCTTATTTCTCCTTCAGCAACTCTTATGAAGAGAAGCCTCTATGAAGAGATGAAAGGCTTTAGAGAAGACTATCCGGTATGTGAGGATTATGAGCTGTGGCTTAGAGTCACGGCCCGTTATGAAGTGGGTTTTGTAGAGGAGCCCATTATTACCAAGTATGGTGGTCATGACGATCAGCTTTCGGCCAAGTATAAGGCCATGGATTTTTGGCGTGTAAAGGCCATGGATGAAATCTTTCGCAATGAAAGTTTTCCCCTTGATGCTTCACAGAAAAGAGAGCTTAAAGAAGTTCTTATTAAAAAGTGCACTATTCTCAAAGATGGTTACCTTAAGCACGGTAATTTAGAAAATTTGCCCTTTATTGAAGAACTACTGGAGCGCTATCAATAGGCCCTTGATGAATGGTCCCTTCAAAATCTTCTCTTGGAAAAGGTGCCTCTGGAACTAAGGGTTCCGTATGATATTTATAGACTGCTTTATAGAAGCGATTAAGAGCGCGCTCCCAAGGCCCGTGAATAATTTTGCCTTCCATATAGTTGACCAAGTGGGGAAAGAGCTGAGACGAGAAGTCTTCACTCGATTCACGCGGCAAGAGTGAAGGCAGGTGATCAATGGCAGTGACGGCATAGCCCCCCAATTCATTGTACTCCGCTGGGCAATCCATCGTGGTGGCGCTGCCATAGATGGGGAGAGGATTACAGGGGCCAGTTGGATCACAGCTGACATCAGAAATGGCCACGAGCCTTTGGCTGCCATCAAACATTTCCTGAGTTAGCCAAGGTTTGGACTTTACTGTCATCAAAGCGCAATTCACTAAGAGGTCATAATCTAAAATCTCTTTAATGTGAGACTTACCCTTGGTTTCTTTTGATCCCCATAGTGTGGCCTCGATTCCCACTTTATTAAAAAAGTCTCTTGCTCCACGGCCACAGCGACCACGAGCCCCAATGATCAGAACCTTGGGGCGCTCTTCTCTGACATCGGAGAGACGGGTCTTCAATTCTTCTACCAGGTCACCCGAACTTCGATAGGAAGTGAGGGGTCCCCTTTCATTCATATTGAGGCCAAGCTTTTGGGCGATCCACAGGTCAAGACCTAAGGCCGCACCTGTGAAGCCTGCCCATACGCCAAAAGCAGCCACACGTTTACCTGCACCATCAGTGAGGTATTCAAGATCGTAGAGTTTTCCTCCCGCAAAGTGGAGGCGGCCAAGGAAGTCGGCTGCACCATCTTGGTCTTTATAAGCGTGAGAAAAATGAATATGACGGTGAGGCAGGGGAAAACTATCGGTTTCCAATTCTTTGAGGCCAAAAATAGTGGCCTCTAATGGGGCATCGCTACGCCAGCTGTGTTCCGGAACAATCTCGCAGCCCGCTTCTTTATATTCATGGATGGGGATAACTCTCAGGGGGCTTTCTTCCACGACCACACGATGACCGCGATCGAGGAGTTCTTTCGCTTGGGCCGGAGTAAGGGCAACCCTTTGTTCAAAGGGTTTGGTTTCGCTTCTGAGCCAGAGAGTTCTTTTCATAGAATGTATTTAGCCATTTTGACGCCTCCTGTAAAGGCAAGCAGGAACATTTCCATGGTCAAAAAATAAGTAAATACAGATAGTTAGGGGAATGGGAAGTGGATTTGTAAATTGTGAAGGGAGGTGACCCAGACCTCGTCTTGGGGATTCCTGTAGGGATTTTTGAAGGTGTAGGAAAAGTGAAACCAGCTGGTTTTGAATTGGGGCATGAAGGTGAGGAATTGATTAGAAACTTTGAAGGTCAAAGAAAAGGGGATTTCTCTCTTTGCCAAATTGAAGTGGGCTCCCCCATAGAGGCCTCGATGAAGGGCGTACCACTTACGGTAATGAACCCCTACAAAAGGTCGTATTAAAATATTTTTGCTTTCGCCCTTCCAAGTGAATTGGGTGTGAAGCAGAGGTGAGGTGCCATAGAGGCTTTTTTCCTCAGAGTCACTCTTGATCTGAACTTCTCTTGCCCCCAACTCGAAAGATCCTGTCTTTGAACGACGGTGATAAATGAGGTCGGCAGCGTAGAAATTGTGGTCGCGGTTGAGGTCATCGAGGTTAAAGAATTCACCATCACTAGCAAGTTCCGTTGAGCTTAGGCTTACCGCCGTATCGGCTCGGGTCAGCTGGTAAAAGGCCATCTCCCAGAATTGATCTTGGTGTGCTCTTTGGGCTTTAGGGCGATAAATGGTCGCCAGACCTTTTTTGATCTGCTTTCGCACATAGGTTTGAGCAACAGGGTTGGTGGCACTTGCTCGATTATTAATGGAGAGCTGGATACCTGCATGAAATTGATAGAAGAGAGAGTTATAGAAGTGGTGACCTTTTATTTTGAGGTCAGGAAGAGGAATTCCAGCCGACACAAGAGCATCAATGGTTTTTTCGGTATTCACATTCTTACTAAGAAGAGACAAGGTTTCTAGTTGCTTTTGTGCTGGGCTTGCGGAAGTTGACTCAGAGGTATTGGAAAGGTCATTGATAAGGGTACGGATCCCACTGGAGAGAACCAAATCAATAGAGAGGAACTCTGAGTAGGGTCTTTCTCTTAATTGACGATCAATAGTGATGCGATCGTGTAGAAGAGTAAAGCGCTGAATCTCACCTCGTGCCGTTTGGGCATGAGTAAGGAGAGGTGAGCAAGACCATAGGGAAAGGAAAATGAAGAGTGTTTTTAACATGCCTCTTTAGTATACTAAAAAAAGCGAAACTGGAGGCATAATGATTCTCTATCATCCTCGTTTAGGTACAGAGCTAGGCGAATTTGGAATTGATTTACCGTTACGGGATGACCGTTCTCATCAAGTATTTGAGTTAATCCAAAAATCCTTTCCTGATCTTTCAGAGTTTCCCTTTGAAGAGCTTAAAGAAGTGGGCGAAGAAGACCTGGCGCGAGTTCATAGCGAAAGTTTTCTTGAGCGCTGGCATGATGAGGATGCCTTTCTCTTTGAGATGGAAAGAACTTATGACTGCAGCTTAACTATGGAAGCCCATCATAGGCCTCTAAAAGAATTGCGCCAAAGCATTATGGATCAAGTAGCGGCCACTTACACGGCCTTGACCCTTTCTCTTGAAAAAGGCATTTGTTCCTATCTTGGTGGGGGAATGCACCACGCGCGTCGCGAGTTTGGTTCTGGCTTTTGTCCAGTCAATGATATTGTCATTGCCCTAAGAAAAGCCCAGGCTGAAGGCCTGATAAAGAAGGCCGTCGTTATTGATGTGGATGCCCATCAAGGAGATGGCACCGCAGAGATTACTAAAGGAGATGACTCCATCACCACCTTTAGCCTTCATATGAAAAAAGGTTGGCCAATTGACTGTGATGAACTCCCCAATGTCTTATCAGATTTTGACTTTGGCATTTCTCGTGGTGAAGAAGATCGCTACTTAAGCATTTTGACTGATGGGCTTAAGGAGCTAGAAACGATGTCTTTTGATGCCGCCATTATTGTGGCCGGAGCTGATCCTTATGAACATGATGAGCTTCTTTCGGCATCTGCCCTAAAGCTTTCTAAAGAACAAATGCTTGCGAGAGATATGACTCTTTATAAGTGGTGCCAAGAGAGAAATCTTCCACAAACTTGGTTGATGGCCGGTGGCTATGGAGAAGAAGTTCCTGCCATCTACGCTCAGTTCTTATTGAAGGTGCTCCACCTCATGGGGTAAGATTCTCTTCGTTGGTCTAAAGTAGGTACGAGGAGAGTAGCGCAACAGATCTGGAACTTTAGTCATATAGAGACAAGCATACTTTTCTACTTGATCGGCCATGCGCGACTCTTCCTGTCCAGCACGCATAAGTTCTCCCCAATAAGGGTTGAAGTGGCTTCTGTATTCAGAAATCAGATCAGAAATTTGTGAGTTAAGCTTTTCAATTTGCGCAAAAATCTTATTCAATTCTTCTCGGTCAACCTTTTCGCCCTTTTCAAAACGGGCCACCTCAATCTCATTAAGCTTAAGTTCTAAGTCTTCTTTTTGCTCCATGAGGTTATCAATGGTTTTTTGAGTTTTGGCAGACTTTGAGATGGACTCGATCTCTTCTTTGAGAGGATCAAGGACAAGGGCCGTTCGCCAGTTAAAGGTCTTCTTAATGGAAACGACATCACCGTAGATATGGTCACCTAAGTAGAGAATTTCCTCTCCATCAAGGCCAAGGTCTCCTTGAAGCTTTCCGGCGAAACCTCCCTGATAGATGCCATTTTCAATAGGACCAAAGTGATTGCTCATTAGACCTGATTCGGGATCAATCTTGAGATAGGCGTGAGGATTCGTGAAATAACTGGGCTTTCTTGCCAAGGTGATAGTGATATCAAAGAGCTCTTTCCAATCCTTATGGTTTTTTAAGAAGGGGTTAAGAGCATAGTCTAATAGGGTACGAGTGTATTGGTAGTCAGAGTTGGTAATAACAACAAGCTTCTTACCGTAATCCTTATAGCGCTCAAGAAGCTTCGCCACTTCAGGGTCCTTAATAATAAAATCATCGAGATTGGCGGCCACTTGGCTTTTGAGAGTGCCATCAGCGTGAACATAATCGATAGCAAACTTAATATCTTCGGCAATAGTGCTAAACTCTGGTAGATCCATGCCCTCTTTTTTGAGTTGAACCAGTTGGCAAAAGAGAACACCATTTGAAATAGAGAAACTGGTATCGAGAGATTGAAATTGCTCAAGTGTTAGATCAATCACACGGTTGGCGTAAATTCGTTGCATCTCTTTAAAGTCGAGAGGCTCGAGACCATGGTAGGCTTCCTTTACTTTACCAAAGCGGCTGGCCTTAAGAAGGTGGCCCCTTTTTCTATCAATGATGAGCCCCTGAATGGAGCGATCGAAATCAAACTCCAGCTCTGTGATTTTTTTAGGATAGCCCTTAAGCTCGACAAGTTTCTTTAGGGTCTCTTTATGAGTGAGCTTTTCAAAGGCCTCTGAATTGTAGCGGACGATGGTATAGTCCATGTCAAAGCCAATCATTTTTATTTTTTTCATATTAATTGTTCTATTAATAAAGACACCCATGGCGTACTCCTTTTGCCCAAGCTTATAAGCACTTGATAACAAATGAATGGGTTATCGCGTTATCAAATTGATCCTTAAATCAAACTTGCTGAAAAATTTCCAAAGAAATGACCTGTTTTGCGCTTGGCGCAAATTGATGAAACGTTCTTTCCCCTATAAAGTGGGGCACGAATTTTTGAGGAGATAAATGATGAGAGAAATTGTCTTACTACTATGTTTTCTATGGGTTGGATTATCCTTCGGTGCTACACCACAAGAGAAAGGTCTTGAGATCGCTAAGAAAATGCAAGCGGCCAACAATGGTTTTCAAGGTGAAGAGTCCACTATGGAAATGGTTCTCATTGATGCCTACGGGGCAAAGACCACACGCCTAATGAAAGGTCTCGTGATGGAGGTTGAAGGTGACGGCGACAAGTCAATTTCTATCTTCTTAAACCCAAAAGATGTGAAGGGCACAAAGATGCTCACGCATACCCACAAAGAGGGCGATGATGACCAGTGGCTCTATCTTCCCACTGTTCGTCGTGTGAAGCGTATTACCTCTTCTAATAAATCTTCTTCTTTTATGGGAAGTGAATTCTCTTATGAAGATCTCGGTTCTCAAGAAATTGAAAAGTACAATTACAAATGGCTAAAAGACATTAAAGTTGATGGCATGAAGGGCTGGCTGTTAGAGCGTGTGCCTAAGACCAAGTCAGGCTACTCAAAAATGGTCATGAAGGTTGTTGAAAAATATATGAACCCCGTTCAGGTTGAGTACTACGACCGTAAGGCCGAGCTTCTAAAGGTAGCAGAGTTTTCAAACTTCAAAGAATTCAAGGTGGGAAATAAGAAAATGTGGCGTTCAAATAAGATCCACATGAAGAATGTCCAGACTAAAAAAGAGTCAATCTTTGAATGGAAGGACAGAAAGCTTGCAGTTAAGCACAAGTCACGTGACTTCAATAAGTCCTCTCTTAAAAGATAATTTTTCATCTTTATTTCAACTTTAAAATTAGGTAAGTGATGCAAAAAATTCTCCCCCTTCTCTTTGTGCTTCTTTCTCCCTGTATGATTCAAGCCGAGGATGAAGGTCAATGGGATAATAAGGGCGAGGTTGCATTTCAATGGCGCCGTTTTGATGACGACAATATTGTGCGCACTGAAGATACGGGCATGCTCGTTTTTTCACGAGTTGAATCTGTTTACACTGATGAAAATTCTCGCCATGTCTTTCGTGGCTTTGCGAGGGTAGACCAGAAAGATAGTGACCGTGACTTTATGGCCTTAGAAGACGTCTACTTTTCACGTTATCTCGATAAAGAACAAACTTGGCTTGCTCTTGCTGGCTATAAGCTCTTTAACTGGACCGCAACCGAGGCCTTTCACCCAGCAGATGTTATCAACTCAAGAAACTTTGACTCGGACCTCGAGTATTTTGAAAAACTAGGCGAGCCCACTGTTGAACTCACAAAATTCTTTGATTGGGGGACTGTGAGTTTCTTTATTTGG
>JAUIBX010000209.1 GCA_030427595.1 Bacteriovoracia bacterium
AAGTGGAAGAAAAGAATCGCAATTATTATGAAATTCTAGAAGTTCCCGAAGATGCCTCACCAGAGGAAATTCACCGCGGTTATATAAGGGCCAAGAACGCTTACTCCACAGACTCCCTTGCTCTCTACTCCCTCATGTCCCCCGAAGAATGTAATGCTGTTCTTAACCTCATTGAGGAAGCCTACTCCATATTATCTGAGCCCAATAAGAGAAGACAGTATGACTCTGCAAGAGGACTCAACACTTCAGACTTTCATAAGATTGTTTCTCCGCAAGCAAGTTCAGGTTATAGCTCTGAAGAGAGCGAACATAAACTCAGTCAAACAGCACCTTCTACGGCCACCAACAGTATGACCAAAATCGTGGCGAAGAATCGTTTCTCACTCGACTACAAAGTCGATGCGGACTTTGAAAAAGAAATCGAGCAGGCCACAGAATTCTCTGGCGATTTTCTTAAGAAAATTCGCGAATACAAGGGCGTTGAGATTAACCGCATGGCCGACATGACCAAAGTTTCAAAAACATATATCCGTAATATTGAAGAAGAAGCCTTTGAAAAACTTCCGGCCGCTGTTTACGTGCGCGGCTTTGTTTATCAATATGCAAAGTCTCTTAAGCTCAACCCAGAGCTAGTGGCCAACTCCTTTCTCTACCGTCTAAAAAAGGCCAAAGGCGAAAACTAAAGAGGACCCTACCATCATGGGCGATACGCCAAATGAGGATCACGAAAATATCTGTCTTCAAATCTCAGAAGAGGATGTTAAGAACTTTAAGAGACTCGATATTTTCCTCGCCAAAAGGTGTGAACACCTTAGTAGAACTTTTCTAAAAAACCTCTTTCAAAAAGGTCTCATCGACTGGGCAGAAGATAGTGAGTTTCAAGGTAAGCTAGAGCTCAAAAAAATGCCACCTGCGGGCGCCAAGGTTTTAATTGACCTCCCTCCCCCTCTACCAAGTGATGCCATCGCTCAAGATATACCGCTCAATATTCTTTTTGAAGATGAGCACCTGATCATTATTAATAAAGAGGCAGGCATGGTAGTCCACCCAGCTCCCGGTCACCCTGATGGGACTCTCGTCAACGCCATCTTAGGTCACTGTAAAGACCTTAAAGGTGTTGGTGATCAAAAACGCCCGGGAATTGTTCACCGTCTTGATAAGGGAACTTCCGGCATTATGGTGGTGGCCAAAAATCAAAAGTGTCATGAGGGGCTCGTTCTTCTTTTCTCCAGTCACGATATTCAAAGGGAGTACCAGGCCATCGTCATGAAAACGCGAATGGTTCAAGCTGGTCCCATTGAGACGACTATCGGCCGCCATCCCCAAAATAGATTAAAAATGAAGGCGGATGTTCCCCGCGGAAAAAGGGCCAAGACCTTTTATAAAGTCACTGATACCTTCAGCTGCTGTTCACAGGTTCTCTGTACTCTCGAGACAGGCCGAACTCATCAAATTCGTGTTCATATGAGTGAGATCCTCAAAGCCCCAATTCTTATGGACCCGGTTTATGGCAACCCAAAAGATCATTTAAAAAGGCTGCCTGCCCCCATTGCCGCTCATTTAAAAGACTATCCTCATCCCCTTCTTCATGCGCGAAAACTTGGTTTCATTCATCCTATAACAAAAGAGGAAATCGTTTTCGAAGCAGGGCCGCCCCCTGTCTTTCAAAAGACCCTTGATCTTCTCAGGGAGGAAAAGTGAGTAAGCTTTTAGTAGAAGAGAAAATGGATCAGGGTGGAGTGAGGGTTTTCAATGATCGACCTGACTTTCCCTTTTATGAAGTTACCCAAGTGCATGGAAAAGAGGTATTGAATGCTCTCACCTCCCATCCTAAAGACGAAGCCGATGGACTCTTTTGTCATCACTTAGAAAAGCTTGATCGGCCACTGGCCATTAAAACCGCAGATTGCTTACCCATCACCCTTATTGGTGATGGAGGAGTTGCCCACCTTCATGCAGGCTGGCGTGGTCTACAGCTTGAGATTCACAATCATCCTAAAGTCTCTGCGATCGCCCCTTATGAAATCTTCATTGGACCGAGCATTCATCAAAAAAGCTATGAGGTGGGTCGTGAGTTTTATGAGCACTTTAAGGGGAGGGAAGATTTTTTTGAGGAAATGGCCAATCAAAAGCTTTTGTTTGACCTACCAGGCTGTGCCAAAGCGATGTTGACCCAGTCCTATCCCCATGCTCAGATCTCCCTCTCTAGTGCAGATACTTTCAGCACACCCGGTCACAATAGCTTTCGTAAAGACCAGACAACCACACGCAACTACAACCTCTATTTCCCCCAGCATTTGTGGTAGACGCTCCCCGCATAGCTATAGAAATTCTCCTGTGCCACAGGTTATAATGGTGGGCATAACAGTCCTTAAAAAGAAGATAATATTTCATAACCATAAGGAAAACTATGAGCACAACTGAAGAAAAAAGCTTTTACCGTGGAACCCAGCTGACCTATCAAGTCCTCGGTGGCCTTGGCGGAATTTTAATGGTTGCTCTCTCCATTTACTTAACCAAGCACTACTTTGATGTTCACTTCCCTACCGGGCTCTCTTCTGGGGGGTTGTGTGACATCAATGCCTTCTTCAACTGTGATGTCGCCACCAATTCCTTTCTTTCAAATATCGCAGGTGTTCCCATCTCCCTTCTTGGGCTTTTCATGGGTCTTTTTATCCTCTTTGGTTTTATTTTTAATAACGACAAGATTGAAGGAACCATCCACACCCTCTTGTGGTTTAATGCCGTCGGCTGTCTCCTCCTCTTCCTTTACAGCCTTATCGGTCTGGGTGGTCTATGTCCTGCCTGTACTATGTACTATGTGGCCTCTTGGCTTACGCTCTTTTGCTTTCATAAAACAAGTAGCTACCGCAGTATTGGTCTCCCTGCACTTGCCGGTTATGGCTTTACCGTCCTTCTCGTTTTTGTGATTACTTTCAATTATGTTTCAAATAAGAAAGAGCAGGCCAATAATGCCAAATCAAAGTTAGCGAAGGGACTTATTAGTCAATTTGAAAATCTTCCCAACCTAGGCGCACCAAAGGTCAATTCAGATTACCTTATGGCCTCAGCTGGAGGAGACTTCAAAGAAGCTCCTGTTCGCATCACTAAGTTTAGCGACTTTGAGTGTCCTGCCTGTAAGATGCTTTCTGATGTTCTTCATAAAACTGCTAAAAAGTATGAAGGCAAAGTTGCGATCCAATACTTCTTTTATCCCCTTGATAATAACTGCAACCCGGAAATGGAGCGCCCATTGCACCAAAATGCTTGTAACGCCGCTTATCTAGCAGCCTGTTTGCCTAAGAAGTTTAAAGAAATGGAAGAAGATATTTTCTCTAACCAAGAAAACCTCTCTCAAGAATGGATTGAAAGACGAGTTAAGGAAGAAGGTGTTGAGGAATGTTATAAAAGTAAAGAAACTCGGGAAAAGGTCCTCACCTATATTAAAGCGGCTAAGCCTTTTAACGTAAAATCAACTCCAACCTTTCTTCTTAATGGAGTGAAGATCGAAGGTGTGCTTCCTGAAAATCAACTAAGCATTCTGATTGATCATATTTTAAGTAAGAGCAATTAATAGACTGGCAATGGGTAAGAAAAGACGCGAAATTCCACTCTTTGAAAAGCCGCTGATTGAGACCCATTGTCATCTCGATTACCTCAAAGACCGTCCCTTAGAAGAGACTTTACAAAAGTGTCATGACCTCAACATCAAAAAGGTGATTACTATAGCTGTTGCACCAGAGAACCTCGATAAGGTTGTTGAGCTGACAAATGAATATGAAAATGTCTATGGCACTCAAGGGATTCACCCTCACGAGGCCAAGAGCTGGAATGATGACGTCGAAAAGAAGATCACGGTCCATGCTGCCCTTGAAAAGGTTGTTGCCATTGGTGAAATAGGTCTCGACTTTTATTACAATCATTCACCTAAAGAAAAACAAATCCCAGCTTTTGAGAAACAAATGGAAATGGCCTGTGAGTTTGACCTGCCCGTTGTTATTCACTCTCGAGATGCCGACCCCGAGACTATTGCTATTCTCGATGCCAAGGCCCCTCAGCTTAAGAAGAAAGGGGTTATCCACAGCTTCACCTCTGGCCCAGAGCTGGCCAAGAATGCTCTATCCCATGGCTTTTATTTGGGCTTTAATGGCATCATTACTTTTAATAGCGCTCAAAACGTTAGGGACATTGTAGAACTCTGTCCCTTAGAAAATATCATCCTTGAGACCGACTCCCCCTTCCTCACTCCGGTGCCCTACCGAGGAAGAGAGAACGCACCTTTTTATCTGCCCTTTGTTGCGGAAAAGATCGCAGAAATTAAAAATTGCTCTTTAGATGAAGTGCTAGAGGTTACCTACCAAAATAGCTTAGATCTCTTTTTCTCATAATACCTTTGGGGAATATAATCAGGGAACTTTAGGAAAGACTTTGAGCTGTTTGGCTTAACTTATGACTGGCAAGAATCTTTTGGCCAAGGGCCGCCTTAAAGTCTCTTGCCGCGATGGCATTCATTAGGGTGCGATTAATTTTTTCATAAACAAGAAATTGAATCTCTGGACTCTTTTCAAGCTCTTCATGATTCGCTTCTAAAAGCTCATTAGTTACCTTGGTCATATTCTTCTTGCGAGCGATATTAGGTCCATCATTAAGAAGATAGTCTTGGTCACTAATCAAGTTGTAATTCTCACGCACATTTTGGGGAATAATGTCGTTGTCTGTGCCAACGGAATCAAGAGTGACCAAGAGATCCACGCGGCGAAAGTCCATATCCATTGAGTTGAGTCGATTGGCGACTTCTACGGCCGTATCGCCACCCATGCCATGACCAACAAGAATAATAGGCTGTGAAGGTGCTCGCTTTTTAACTTCCTCAACTACACTATCGGCATCCGACCAAGAAAAGACTTGGCTTGTTGGAATATTGGCCGACATCGCACCTAGGCCCTCTTCATTATTTTCAAAGGGGTTGAGAGAGAAGCCACGAATAAAGAAAATACCTGGCTTATTAACAATTCCCTCTCCTCTTTCAATAGCAGCGGCCATAGACGACTTTTCCATAGCAGCTGGAGCACTAGGTGAAGAGGAGAAACTAGGAAGAGAAATACCTGGAAGAGCACCACCACTGACGGCCCTTAAAACGGCAGAACCCGCCTGAGATAAGAGGTGGCCACCAGCATTCTTCCCCTCAATCACCTTATCTTTGATGGAGTCCTTAATTTTTTCAGGGGTTTTCTTTAGGTCTTCTTTTACGTTTTGAATATTCTCTTTATTACCAAGAGCTTCAGCCTGAGCCGCTTTATTTTTTCCAGCTTCAGAAAGGGAAACCTTCTCTTTCAAGGCCCCCGCGGCCTCCTTGGCCTCTGGAACAAGTCCATCTTCGACGGACTTTCTTGCCAATTTCTGCACTAGCTCAGGTTTGCGCTGGAGATAATCGCTCTTTGAAGCGTAATGAATAATTCCGTTATCAGCTTTCACACCTCTATTCTAATATGCGCAGCATTATATTGCGGCGGGGCAAGAATGATCACCAGAGGGCCAAAGTCTGACTAAAACGCACAGATTTCGGCTATTTTTGCGGCCTCGAGGGTGTGCGATAAGGTCAACGTGTGTTACACCATGGCAAAACATTTCACTTCAGGAGTCGTATTCATGGCAAAGATCAAAGTCGCCATTAATGGTATGGGGCGCATTGGTAGAACTCTTATCAGAGAGCACTTCAACAGAACCAATCAGGATTATGAAATTGTAGCAGTTAACAACCCTGGAACTCCTACTCCTTACATTCACCTCATGAAGTACGATTCAGTTCATGGCAAATTTGAGGGGCAAATTGAATATAAGGAAGGTGAAAATACTTTCACTATCAATGGCAACAAGGTGAAGTTTTACAACTTCAAAAATCCAGCAGAAGTGCCTTGGCCTGCGGACAAAGTGGATATCGTAATCGATGCCACAGGAAGATTTAAAGATAAAGAATCTCTCAGCATGCACCGTCGTGACACTGTTAAAAAAGTTGTGATGTGTGCTCCCGGTAAAAATCTTGATGGCACTTTTGTTATGGGTATTAACCACAACGAATACAGCCATGAAGACCATAATGTTGTCAGTAACGCTAGCTGTACAACAAACTGTCTTGCTCCCGTTGCCAAAGTTCTTCACGACAGATTTGGTGTTGAAAAAGGTTTCATGACCACAGTCCACGCCTACACTTCTGATCAGAATATTCTCGACAATAGCCACAGTGATCTTCGTCGTGCCCGCGCTGCGGCCATGAGTATGATTCCCACCACAACTGGTGCGGCCAAAGCGGTTGGACTTGTAATCCCCGAACTCAAAGGCAAGCTTGACGGTTTCGCTGTTCGAGTTCCTACTCCAAACGTCTCTATGGTTGACCTCAACGTCGTTTTAAAAGAAGACGTTTCTATCGAAGAGGTCAACAAAGCCCTTACCGAAGCTGCAGAAGGTGAACTTAAAGGTATTCTCAAGGTTGAATGCCTCCCCCTTGTTAGTGAAGACTATATGGGAATGAGAGAATCTTCTTGTGTTGACCTAGAGCTCACGAACAAGATCGACAATATGATCAAAGTGGTAACTTGGTATGACAATGAAGCAGGCTTCTCTAATAGAGTTCTTGACCTCGTCGGTCACATGGCAAGTAAGTTTTA
>JAUIBX010000210.1 GCA_030427595.1 Bacteriovoracia bacterium
TTTAAGACCAGCTCTCCAAAGCAAGTGATCTTGAACCTTCTTAGAGACATTCCTTCTTCCAAGACTTCTTTTCGCAAGTGAGATGTTTTTCTCAACCTTCTTATAAGAAACGACATCATCGCAACGAGCGTATCCAAAAAAGCTTGGGGCCTCATAACGAGAGTTCTCTATCACTTTGGAGAGACCACTTGAGTTGGCGTAGTGAACGGCCTTCACCTGATCACTGAGTTCAGAGAGCACACTGTAACGACTCACAAAGCCCCCACCATTAGAGTGACCCACAAGAAAAATCTTTTTGCGACTTTTAACTCTCAAGGCCTTCAGAAGCTCATCAATATTGATGACGTCGCGGTTATTATAGTTATTGAGACTATCCCACTTCTTTGTTCTCCTATTTTTGGAGGTAGGACAAAGAATTGCATAACCTGCCTTTTGGAAGGACTCAAGATAGGCCTTTTTTTGCGGTTTATTTAGCCAGCCCTGAGCACTTCCCCCTGCTCCATGAAAGCAAAGAAGTAGCCCTTTCTTTCCATTAAGCTCAGCAAAGTATTGGCCATATTTTTTTGACGTCACCAGGCTTCCTTTAAGGGCCATGACCTGACAAGAAAAGAAGGCCATCAAAATTGTCGTTATAAGATATGTTTTCATTTTATACCTCTCCCTTTTTAAATTAGTTAATGCTCAAAATGACAAAGTCTTTATCTTTCTCACTACCAGCTAAGTAGGTTTTTCCTAGGACATCAAGGCGGCCATGAAAGCGGATACCTACAGAAATCCTTCCCCTATTTTCCTCAATCACCCCAATCGTGTTATCAAATCGTTGAGGTTCAAGAGAAAAACTCTCCTTTAGTTTTCCCTTCTTTGAAAATCGCACAATGTGACCTGTCTTATTGGGATAATTTTTCGGAAAAATGACGTTTGATCCGCTTTCATCTCTTACTTGATAACGCCTACCAGAGTGATCGCCAGTTAAAAGGGCATCACCATTAGAGCTAACAGCAAGCTCACCACCATCTTCAGTTGAGCGATTACCTAATACTTTTGACCAACGAAGAGAGCCGTCTTTGTTAATACGTAAGAGAAAGGAGTCTCTAGAGCCAATGCCTTTAAGTTTGGTTCCCTGAACCTTAATTTGACCGACAAAGGTCCCATGAACATAGAGACCATCTTTAAAACCACCAGTGGCCCTAACATTGGAATGAAGGGAACCAGGCAGGCCTTGAAGTTTAATCACTTGGCCAATATTATCGACCACCATAAAAGCGCCTTGGGATGAGTTCTTACCAGCGCCTTTGATGACTTGTCCTTTTACTTTGAGCTCTCCACGAAATTCGTAGCCCACGACAATTCTCTTGCCCTTAAAGCCTACGGCCACTGCACGCAAGCGCTCAGGGCCTCGCCCTCTGGCACTGACTCGCCACTTCACGTCTCCTTTCGGGCTCAGCTTAATGAGGTGACTATCTTTGTTACCACCATTTTTAATGGTCTTCCCTTCAATATTGAGATCACCGGTAGACGTCACTGTAGCGTAGATATTCCCCTCTCCATCTGTCGTAACTTCATTGCCGCCAGAAGCCCCAGTTGCGGGAAAATACTTCTTCCACTTAAGCTCTCCATCCTTACTCTTAAGTTTCATGATAAGAGCACTGTGGCGTAAACTTCCCTTTATATTGAGCTGCTGATAGCCACTCATGATGAGGTTATTGGACTGATCTAGAGTTAAATCAAAGATATTCTCATCATTCTTTGTTGCAAAAACTTTTAGCCATAGGGTTTCCCCTTTGGGAGAAATTTTCGCTAAGAAAATATCGCGAAGACCTTGCGAACGTAACATCTCTCCATTAAAGAGAATCGCCTTAGAAAAACCACCTGCGATATAAGTATTACCTTTGTCGTCTACGGTTATTCCATCGGCCTCATCTTTATGATGATAGGGACCATGACCATGCCATAGCCACGTATCTTCAGCGTGGATACTCATCTGAGAAAGTAAAAAGAGTACAAATAAGCTAACTAATCGTTTCATCATAACCTCTCTGTTGTGTTAACTCTTTGACGAATGAGGCCTGCTTTTTGGGGCAAATTTCTTTTAGGTTTCACAACTGTTTAAGAAATAGACAAAAATCACCATAAGATCGCACAGGGGTGCAAACCGAAGCACCGCTTCTGTGCACTTTAAAAAAGCTCGCCTAAGCTCTTCCGACACAGCAAAAAAGGAGATTTAATGAAACACTTGATCGTATTGGCAGGGCTCTCACTTAGCTTGCCCAGTTTTGCCATCAACACCTACCGCACAAAAGACCATACCTGTAGCGAACTAAAGGAATTCTTGCGAACCCAAAGAGTCGTACAACTCAAGTACCGTATCCTTGGTGGAGGAACTCACTACTACTATAAAGGTGATGCTTGTCGTGGCAGAAGGGGCAATAACCGCTACCGCTACGAGGCCCGTGGTAATACCATTCTTTCTGGTGATGGTAAGTGGTGTTTCATGGGTTACCGCTGCTATAAAGTAGATCGTGACGATGATGACCGCTTACTTTCAATTTAAAAGAAAGAACGCCCCATTCGGGGCGTTTTTCCTAAGTCCATCTTTGTCTTTTATTAGTTGAAACAAGCTTCCATTCTTAAGTCCTTGAGCTGAACGGCACCAATAGCTGCACCATGACCATCAGTGATTCTTTCCCCTTTGATATTTGTCATCCAACGACGGCTTGAAGTGTAAACATTATCAAGAAGGTAAAGCCCTAGGTAATCATTCACCATGACAAATTTATCGTAGAACTTATCAGCTGTATGGAGAACAGAAGTGAGTTTACGCTTTGGTGTCGCCATTCCTCTTTTTGTTATCCAGTCGGCCATATCGTAGCGAGAAAAGCCTACTTTATCGGCAAGATCATAACCACCAGCAATCATACAACCACGCTGAACAGTTCTCCTCTTGGCAATGTAGTGAACCATACCACCACCTTGAGAATGACCACTAAGGCTTACCTTATCCCATGAGAAGTCATAGCTATAAGGAATGACCCTAGTCTTTTTTAGGTAACTCACAAGTTTATTGATACGAAAATCAATCCCATCAAAGTAGCGTGTCTTAATGAGAGGCGAAGTATCCTTACCCGTAAGCTTTTCTTCTCGAGCGTCTCCGGCGCAGTTGTCCACATAAGCTCCAGCACCATTACAGGTGTTAAGATTTACGGAACTAGCGTTATCATAGGCCAGCTGAATAACAAGCTTACCGGCCTCCATGGCCTCAGTGAGAAATTGCTCACTTGCAAACTCTTTATTTTGAACGGGCTTACCAAAAGAGCCTGTAAAGTGAATATGAACTTCAGGCATCGCCGCTCCACTGTCAGGTAGTCCAATGGCATGGAGACCAAAGCCAAGGCCTGAACGATTGGGATCATTATCAGAAATCCTTGGATCCGTAATAGAGGGCTTTACAGCACATAAGACCCCAGAGTTCACAGACTTTTTAAGGGAACAGTGAGTGCGGTTAAAGTTGGCTGCACTGGCCTCAGATAGACCAAGAGAAAAAGTTCCTCCAACGATTAAAGATAGGGCAACTGTTTTCTTAACTAGATTTTTCACATGAATTTTCATCTCTCTCCCCTTTTTTATGAACCTCTTTTGAAGCTCATGTCTTTGGTTACTCTTGAGACGAATGGGGGTATTTTTTTGGGGCAATTTTTTTCATAAAAAAGCCTCCCCTAAGGGAGGCCATAAGCCTTTGAAATTTATATCTTTTGAAAGAGAAACCTCAGGATATTCTCCTCCTGCTCACGTGGCCAGGTGATATGGTTCTTAACCGCCCGCCAGCGGCTACAGGTGAAAACCTCACACCTAGAGACTTCCATTCCATTATCATCAATGATCACCCTTTCCACATTGCGGTTGCCAAGATCTCCAATAAGGGTCTCATGCCACTCCTCCATCGACTCCGTGTCACTCCAATCAGGGCGAGTACTTAGGGACTTCTTAGAGCAAGCGGCGGCATCACAACTTCTGCCCAACAACATAATGGGAAGTTGGGTAGAAAAGTTATAAGAAGACTCGCAATCTCTGTGATTCTCATACTTACGATGATAAGGATTTGTTCCCGTGTAAGCGACCACGGCCTTAACTCGGTGACCATAGAGCGAGGCCACGTGCTCGCGCATAATCCCATACATTTGAGAGAAGAGCGCCCCCTCAGACCAGCCAATAAAGTAAATGCGGTTAGGATCAACATTACCTAAATCCACCATTCTCTTAATAAGAAGGTCCATGTCGGCCACATCGTGATTCTTTGAAATTCGCTCCCACTTAGAATAGTAGGAGTCATGATGGCGACCATCTTTAAGATTTCCAAAATCAAGATGCACATTTCGAGACTGCACACTCACAAGATGAAAACGGCCTTCCTCAGCTCGTCTTCTTAAATCAGTAGAGCCATACATATTCTCGGCCTTTCCGCTGCCTCCGTGGAGGAATATCACCAAAGGCCGCTTAAGGCGGGTTCGTGGTGAGAATTGACAGAAGTAGCGCTCAGTTCCAGCAGACCTCTTAATAATACCCAGCTGATCTCCATGGCAGTCAGGAATATCACTAGGTCTTCTTAAACCATCGTCACAGGCATCACCCTTTTGACAGGCCTTTAAAGGCTCTTGAGTGCATAATTGAGGGCCTTGGGCCTTGGCACTCATGGCAATCATCAAAGTCATTAGAATGATTGATTTTATTAAGATTTTCATCTCAAGCTCCTAAGCTAACGGGTTAGACTAAGTCAGTCTTACCTATGAGACGCTTGAAGATGATTTTTTAGGGCAAAAAATTAAGCAGATTTTTTTAATTGATGAGTATAGGTCTTTTCAAAACTTGGTCCTTTAGGGTTTTGACGCTCTTTTAGGACCTCTCCTTTAAGAGATTTCTTCGCTCGCTTTAAATAAGAACTTGCAGAGCCTAGAGTAACACCCATAACTTCAGCGGCCTCTCGGATTTTGAGTCCTTGATAGACGGTTAGCTCAATGACTTCCCTTTCTCTTTTTGAAAGCTTTTCTAAGAGGTACTGAGCGGCCTTCTGATCCCCTTTTGACCTAAGTTCTTTTTCTTGAAGTGCCGTGTTCACCTTCTTTTCACCTCGTAAGAAGTCCTCATCAAGCTCGTTACGGCGAGAGGATTTTCTAAAGAAGTCATAAGCTGAATTGCGAATTATGGTGAATAACCAAGTCTTAAGACTCGATTTTTCATTGAAGGATTCTAGAGAATTAAAGGCCTTCAAATAAGACTCTTGGAGAATTTCCTCTGCAAGCTCTGGTTGCTTACAAATACTTAGAGACCACTGATAGCAATTCTCATGAAGTCCTTTAAGCTCTTCTTCAAATTCTTCAGGACTCATGGTGCCTCCTTCAGAAGCCTTAGATATTTTGGACCTCATGACGTAGTTAGAATACCTCAGGCCCTTTTTAATTTTTTTATGATCTTTGCCTTCTTGCCATTTCTTAAGGAGATTGGAAAAACCCTTTTCTTCAAGGTGGGGAATGGAGATTTTAAGGGCCATTCCTTCATTGTAAAGTTTCTGAGACTTTCTCACGATATCCAAGAGCTTTTGATCACCCTCCTTCTCTATCGTAAAGGCCAACTTATCCAAGGCCGGATGATGATACTCTTTAGGTCGTGGAGATTCTTTAAATGCCACTTTTGGCGCATTATTTTCTAACTTTTGCGAAGGGGCGCTTGGCCTCTCTTCATGAACTAAATCCGAGGTCTCGATAACTTCTACCTGTTCTGCCTGTTCGGTTTGAGAAGAAGCTTCGACCAGCTGTTTTTTCTTTTTCCCTATTCCAATTAGAACAAGAATCAAAATTGCAGCGCCAATTCCAGCACCCTTTAAATAAGCACCTGTTTGACTACTTTTTACTGGAGGACTTTTTCTTTTGCCTTTATTTGCGGTTTTGTTACTTTTACGTTTTTTCTTAGAAGAAGCAGCTTTGCTCTTAGGCCCTACTTCCAGCCCTTTACTGTCGAGGGTCATGGTATAAATATGGTTATCTTTCTTCCATCCCTCTTTAAGACCATGATTACCTAATCTCAGATCAGTTCTCAGAAGGTCCTCACAAGTGAGGGAGAGAAATTCATGAGAAAGTGAATCAATGACATTTTTTAATGCCTCGGAAAACTCTTGCATATGAGGAACGCGATCACGTGGGTCCTTCTCAATAGTAAGCTGTAAAAACTCCAACACAGGTTCTGGAATATTTTTCAAGAAGACTTTTGGAAATTGAGGATCTTCATATTTAATTTTGCTGATAATTTCATCAGAGCTATCCCCATCATAGAGAGGAAAACCCAAGAGAGAATTCACCAAGGAAATACCTAGACTGTAAACTTCTGTTGCCTCATTTGGTTTGGTCAGAAGAAAGATCTCCGGTGCACTATAGAGAAGAGAGCCCATAAAATGATGGACACTTGTCTCAGCACCATCAGGGTCTTGTTGCCACTTACTAATACCAAAATCGATGATCTTTAATTGACCATCCTTCGTGACAAAGAGGTTTGCTGGTTTAATATCTCGATGAAGAATTTCTTTTTCGTGAATATGATGAAAGCCAAGTGCGGCCTGATGGTAGAGACCAAGAACTTCTTTGATTGTCGGG
>JAUIBX010000211.1 GCA_030427595.1 Bacteriovoracia bacterium
GTGGATGTTCGCCTCAAATTCTTTCACCTCAACACTCAGGCCTACCTCAATAAGCAAATGCACTCCAAATATCTTATCGCTGATGACCGTATTGTTCTCAGTGGCTCTTTTAACTGGTCCTACTCAAGTGAGTTTAACCATATCGAAAATGTGGTCATCCTTAATGAGAAAGAGACTCCTGTGGCCATTAAAGATTTCAACTTTGACTTTGATCGCCTATGGAATAAGAACAGAGAAGAACTCAGTCCCCTTCACCAGCAAATTAGTGATGTGAAGGAGCGCAACGACAAAATGAATTGCGGCTTCGCTCCTATGACTCTTGAATTTGAAGAAATTGACGGTCTACTGAGACGCGGAAGAAGAATGTGCCTTTAATGAGGCACATTACTTATTCGTAAATAAGACCTTTAATTTGATTGGGGCTCACTCTTACAGCATTGAATTCCAAGTGCTGAACATCCTTAAGCGCTCTTGCCTGTGAAGGGTGCTTAAACTGGATATGGCTCGCTTGATTCATCTTAAGAAGTTTGTTGCTTGTAACGACCATATCGATGCGATCAAGGTTAATCGTTTTCCCAGCTCCGGTAACTTCACCAAGAAGAACTTTAAAACCTTGAGTCTTAAGGGCCTCAACACTCATATTGTGAGAACGTAAGACTTGTAAAGCCTGCCGACCTGCACCAGTAACCTCTCCTGCCCAAACAGAACTAAGAGAAAGAGTAGTCAAAGTAACAGCTAAGAGTAGTGATCTCATTGGAGTTCTCCTTGCGGACGAGGCATGGAAAGTGTTTCTGCCATATCAAGTGTAAAAAATGGAATATCTCCCTCATAGTAAGGGGAATTCATAATTGTAATAATTTTCTTGATGGCCTCTTTTTGGATTTCTTTTACCTTTTGGATGCCATCTTCGTTAAGACTTTCACTCATGGTGTAGAAAAGGTTTTGACCTTTTTCAATTTCCTCTGGCTTATAATGACTCACAAGCTGAGGCAGGTGATTGGCCACCACGTGAACATCTAATGCATATTCTTTTCGAGTAGCGTGAAACTTCTCACCCTTCTCTTCAATTAAACCTAGTTCTATCAATTCTCCTAGCTTCTTTAGACCAAGAGAACCATAGTTTTCCTTAACTTGCTCAGCAGTTGTTCCCACTCTATTGGCGGCTAACTTATAAACGAAGTAGGCCGTAGGATCTTTTAAGTGGTGGTTTAAATCTGCTGCATATTCATGGGTGAGACTTTCTTCTACATAAGGACCAAAGGTATCCTGAAGTAACTCACCGATGGGACCATCAAATTTCTTAACAAGAACAGATAGTCTTTTTTCTTTAGATATCGAGCTTACTAATCCGAGAACAGTATGGGGGGCGGGGTCACCTTTAATGGAAGAACTGCGAATTCTTCTTAAGGTTGTCGCACCTACGCCTGACTTCATCGCCAATGCGTTCATACTCATGTGGGGGTTTTGCTCAAAGTAATTCTCTACTAAATCTTTTAATTGACCAGTTAAAGTCATGTGCCCTTCTCCACTTCAGATATCAATACTGCCTAATGATTCTGTCTATTGAACCTAAACTATCCTAATTTCCCAACAAGAGAAGGAAACAGGTCGGGAAAAACTTGATCTAGGCCAAGATGTAATATTTTTGTAGATTCTCTCTTGAAAAAACAGAGACTTAGAAGGCTTCAAACGAGGCCTAGGGTCAAAGAGACTCCATGGAAAAAGTGCAGGATTCGCGCAGGTCTCGCAAAGTCCAATGCTCTTAGAGGTATCCTATGTCCTTGGCCTGAGCCTCAAGCTCTGATCTAAAGTCGGGATGGGCGATAGAAATGAGGGCCTCACAGCGCTCTCTAATAGTCCTTCCTCTTAAGGCCGCAACTCCATACTCCGTGACGATAAAATCAGTATGAGAGCGGTGAAGGGTCACCGGCGTCCCCGGTTCGAGACCAAGGGAAATGGTTGAGAGACTGCCACCTTTGGCCGCAGAGCGACAAGCAATAATAGACTTCCCAAGACCGTCGTGACCCTCTTTGGCCCCTACGGCAGTATCTGACTGACCACCAGTTCCTGAAAACTGAAGTCCAGCAAGTCCTTCACTAGCGACTTGGCCCGTGAGGTCGACTTGCATACAGGTATTGATGGAGGTCATTTTTGAATTTCTTCTACAAATGGAAGGATCGTTACACCACTCACCCTGGCGAAACTCCACCGCAAGGTTTTCATTGAGCCAGGGATAGAGTTCCTTCCTGCCCATGGCGAAAGTGCACACAAATTTACCTGGAAGAAGCGTTTTATAGCGGTTGGTAATATTGCCGTTCATATAGAGGTCCATCATAGAATCCACCAACATTTCTGTATGAACGCCAAGATCATTCTTCTCTTTTAAGGCCAAGGCGGCCGCGTTGGGAATGCCACCAATGCCTAGCTGAATGGTGGCGCCGTCATCAACCAGAGTGGCGATATGCGAGCCAATTTTCTTTTCAATATCATCAGGCTCTCTTGGGGATAAGGCCGGCACCTCATGATCGGCCATGGTGAAATAATCCACATCCCGCACATGAACGTGGGTATCTCCATAAACCCGTGGAAGATTCTCATTAATTTCAAGGACAACAATATCGGCCTCTTGAAGAGCGTGCTTTTCATAAACAATATTCGGACCAAGGCTCACAAAGCCATGTTCGTCAGGAGGGGTACAGGCCCCAATAAAAATATTCGGTCTTCTGACGGCGAGACGATCAAGAACAGCCCGATGGAGCATATTGGGTACAAAGCTCACTGTTCCTAGTTTTTCTTTTTGGGCCTTACGTGCAGGAGCGCCATGAAACCAACTGGCCAAAGTAAAGTGGCCTTTCATTTCAGGCTTCATAAAGAAGTCGTACTCTTTAAGAGTAAGGCAACTAAAGACTTGGACATTCTCAACTCGCGGTGCCGCCAGATGAAGCTGCTCAAGAGTTGTTTGTGGCTCACAAGCACACATGCTAACAATAATGTCGTGATTGGATTCGATGAGATTAGCTATCTGATGTGGTTTTCTTAACTTTTGCCTAACACTTTCTTCCAAGGGTCCTCCCTAAAGTAAGCCCAAAAAATCATGAATAATTTATCATGACTTACCGGGATGTCAGGTGATTTAAGTCAACTTTTAAAAAGCTTTTTAAAGCTGAGGTGAACTTTTCTGGCTGGAAATCTGAGTTGGCATCCGTATGATAGAAGCCATGGAATGCTCTACTGCTGCAAAGTGCTATTATCAACTCCTTCGCTTAAAAATAGCGGACACTATCCCTGTTGATAAAACTCTCCACGTCATTGTGGGCTACCTTCTCATGCTCTTTATTTTAAAGAAGACTAAGGCGAACTTTCCCCTCGCTCTTTTAGGTGTCGCTCTTCTTGCCCTGGTGAAAGAGGCCATCGACAGTAGAGTTCTCAATTACACCTTCCAAGAGGGCCTCATTGATTTCTTGGCTTCAATCGCACTGCCCACTCTCATGATTGGGATTAGGCGCTTAAAGACAGGTAAATTTACTTAAAGCTTAAATCAAGGCCATCAAAGTCAGAGGCACTATGGCGTTCTCTCATTTGCTGATCTTCTGGCCCCCAAGTGCGATTCACTAAGCGCCCTCTTAGAACAGCAGGTCTTTCAAGGAGGCGATCGGCCCAGCTTTGAATATTCTTATACTCTTCTACCTTCAAAAATTCCGCAGCATCATAGAGTGTGCCCTTAACCAGGGCACCGTACCAAGGAAAGATCGCCATATCAGCAATAGAGTACTCGGCACCTGCTATATAATCGTTAGTGGCCAACTGCTTATCGAGAACATCAAGTTGGCGTTTCGTCTCCATGGTAAAGCGATCAATGGGATACTTCATTTTTGAAGGGGCGTAGGCGTAGAAGTGACCAAAACCTCCGCCCACATAGGGAGCTGAGGCCATTTGCCAAAAGAGCCAATTGAGAACTTCGGTGCGCTCACTGCCCTTTTGAGGACAGAATTTTTGAAACTTCTCGGCAAGATAGAGAAGGATCGCCCCAGACTCAAAGACGCGCTGACGAGGCTGGGCAGAATGATCAAAAAGAGCGGGAATTTTTGAGTTAGGATTGGCCGCCACAAAGTCTGAGCCAAATTGATCACCACTTAGAATATCAATCGTATAGGCGTCATATTCGGCCTCTTCAATACCAAGCTCTAAAAGCTCTTCAAGCATAATGGTGACTTTAACTCCATTAGGTGTCGCCAAGGAGTAAAGCTGAAATGGGTTCTTCCCTACTGGCAATTCCTTTTCAAAACGGGCCCCAGCAGTCGGTCGATTGATACCAGAAAATTTACCACCATTATCTTCTTCCATCTCCCATACCTTGGGAGGTACGTAATCACTTGTCATGATCCATCCTCTTTACTTAATTATTTCTGGGGGACATCTTGGCCGTCTATGAAGTAGCGTTCCCACTTGGGAGGAAATTCATGAGAGGCCAAAGCTCTACCACCCTTTGTGACTTCCACTTTTGAGATATCTTGCCTATCTGTCAAAGCCGAAACGATATCAGATGGGCTGCGTTCCTCTAGACAAAGCTTAGCAACAGGAACGAGTCCTAGACGTAAGCTCTTATCTTGAGGGTCCTTACCCAATTTTTTCAAATGAGCATACACCTCTTCTCTTAAGGTGTCCCCATTCACATCATGAAACATAATATTAAAGGAGCCAGAAAGCTTCCACATCGGTTGAATAGCAGGATCAAAAATATCTTCATCCTTATCTAAACAAACTTCCAACCAAGTCTTACCAATTTGAGTGTAGTGAAGGGTCATATCCCCGAAGGAAGTGTCCATAGTGAAAGCGTCATCAAACTTATCCTTAATGTCCATACTGGGAGCTTCAAAGAACTCGGTAAGAACGTAGGCCATAGTGAAATTAGGGTCATTAGCTCTCCCCTCACTAGAGCGCTCCCAGGCCTCAAGCTCATGGGCATAATCATTGAGACCGACGACTGCGGACTTTACCTCAAAGGGGGAGTTATTCCAGTAATCCGTTTTCTTCCACTCATCACCAATCAGGATTTCAAATTCATGATGGATATAATTGGAAAACTCTTGGGTAAATTCCTCTTCAATCTTCCTTTCTATTTTGTGACGACCATCCTTATTGATAATCTCTATACACTCATTCATCTTTTGGATGAGAAACTCGGGATTACGGGGTCCATCAATAAAACCCATGAAACGCGGTTTGAAGAAGCTCTTGTTCTTGAGTGCCATAACAAGAAATTTAAGCCAATAGGGCGTAACCTCAGTTGAAAGGACCTTCCACTTCAATGTAAGAGGCTCCACTCCATCAACTTGGCGACCAAAGGTGACATGAACCTGAATATTGTCAAAACTATCCACGCCCTCTCCTCAGGTGTATTGGCCCTTGGGCTTTCTTAGTGGGTTATACCAAAGCTCACCATCATACATAAGGTGGAGAGAGCTACCTGGCTCAATGACTTCCGGACCACCTGAGTGAAGGCCACGCTTCTTCTCAGAGGGAATCAGGCGCACACTCTTTCCTTCCTTAGGCACGACAAGAGAAATGGCATGACCATTGGGAATAATAGGTCCTGTTGTCAAAACTTCATTAAGAGTTACTTCTTCTTTATCACCTGTAATGAGAAAGGCTTCCGTAGGAAAAGCGTGAGTTTGAATACTTTGCCCCTCTTTCACCGTTTGAAGGGGGTTAAGGCGCAAGAAACCTTCCTGACAAGAAGGCCGCTCACTCATGTCCTTCTCTATCCAAAGTTTTTCATTTTGGTAAAGGCGAATAGTTTTTATACCGGAACGTTTGCCCACTTTCTCAATGATCTCTTCGTGAGAATCATTTGTTTCTAGTTGGGCCAAACGATAAAAACCTAAGCGTAAATCAGGGTTTTCTGGATCTTGCCCCTGATCCCTTAAAAACTTATAGAACCTCTCTATAGTCTTTGCCGGAATTTTCTGAGGAAGAAAGTGAATATCAAACTCGGGACCGATGACATCAAGAGGACGTATACCCTCTTCAAAAATTTCCTCATCTTCATCAAGGAAAACCTCCCACCATGTCTTTCCGACAAGCCCGTAATGAAGACAAATATCCCCAAAGCCAATATCAAAAGTGAAGTCCTTGCCAAAAGCAGAAGGCAGAGCATATTGCTTGCGATCATTGACCTCAAATACCACCGCCCGAGTGGAATTCTTATTCTCGAAAGCGCGTGTTAAAGCCTCCATATCATGAACGCAGTGATTGATAAGAGAAATCGCCGATTTTCCCATGGGACTTGAGTCACGATAATATTGAGAAGGATTTTTGGCATCACCAAAGAGTAGCTCAAAGTGATGGTGCATGATATTGGCAAACTCTTGGGAGAAAGTACCATCGGCCCTTTCTGTGATGGGCGGATAATGGCCTTCAAAGTTGATAATCTCGATGGCCTCATTCATCTTTTGAGAGAGGTAATTCAGGTCTTTTGGAGAATTCTCAAAGCCACTAAAGCGGACATAAAATGGCAGATCTTTTTCAAGAGATTGAAAGAGAAGGCGCAACCATATAAGAGAAGCTTCACTGTTGAGGACCTTCCAAGAAAGGGTATAAATCCCTTCATCAGGACTC
>JAUIBX010000212.1 GCA_030427595.1 Bacteriovoracia bacterium
AGGCTTTTTGGCGCCCTTTTTTGATCAGGTTGACGATGGATCGGGACGGGAAAGCTTTGAAGACTCCATGCCCTTTCTCGCACTACTCTTTCCCTACAAGCAGTCTTTGAAGCTTGAAAACTTTATTGTGGATTGGGGAATTGCAGAGGGGGAAGTCCACCGTGGTTTTGAAGATAGTGTCGATCTTTTAAAGGTTATCTTGGTGGCCACTCAGCTTGTTAAAGAAGACCGCGACACTTATCAAACGATCAATGCGCTCTTTCACAAATACGACTTGAAAAAGTATTGGTACGCCAAATTCTTTAACCTCTTTGATGATGAGCTGCAAGAGCTGGCCGATGCTATTGACTTTGACCTCCACGAGGCCGTGATCAAAGCGCGCGAATTTGAAAATAAACGCCTGCCAGAAATTGTCGAAGCAGGGGAGAGACCATTTTCCTTTGAGTTTAGTGGCGACAATATTAAGGCCATCTTTAGAGCTGAAGAAGCCCTCGCCGAAAAGATTCCTGGCTACACCTATAGGGCAGCTCAAGAAGAGCTTTCCCTGCGCACCGGACAGAGTTTTAAAAATGGTGTTCATGCCCTTGTCCAAGCACCTACAGGGACAGGTAAGACCATGGGCTATTTAATCCCCAGTGCTCTCTTTGCTATGGATCAGCAAAAACAAGTGTTGGTGGCCACTGGAACCAAAACTCTTCAGCATCAGGCCATGTATAAAGACGTCCCCCAATTGAGACGCATCCTTGGAGTAGGAGAAGAAGAGCTAAAGGTTAAGCGCCTGGTGGGTTCAAGCAATCACATGTGTGAGCTTCTTTTTCGCCAAAGTATTGATGAGGAAGACCTGCTCTTCTCAGCGCGAACTTTTGAAGACAACTTCACCGATATGTTCTTTGAACTGCTCTTTTATCACAATGCTCGCTGGGATAATGAGAATTGGATTTTAAGAGATGATTTGCCCTTTGTTTTTAAAAAGAAATATGAGGCCTTTAGAAATCGTCAAAAAGAGAATGCTGTCGATTACCGCTCATGCACGGGAAATAGCTGTCCCTTTAAAAATGATTGCACCTACATAAGAGGACTAAGAGAGGCGAAGGAAGCTGATATTGTCATTGGCAACCACAGCTTAACTTTCACTTGGCCTCGGGCCTTTCCACGTCCTGAATTTATTGTCATTGACGAGGCCCATAAGATCGAAGAGGAAACAACGAGGGCCTTTTCTCTTGAGGCCACTCAAGAAGGTCTCGACTCCTTTGCTCGCTCTCTCAATCATATGCAAGGGATTGGCTCTCTCTTCTACCTTCTTGCCCAAAAAGAAGAGGAAGTCGGAGACAGTACCCCTATCATTAATAAGCTGAGGGAGCGCACCCAAGAAACTTATCAAATGCTCATGGATCACCTGCGCGTTTTACCCGAGGTCTTTGAGCAATACTGTAAAAAACATCCTCGCTATACAGAACACTTTTGGAATGAGCTTCCTATGGTAACGAGCTCTCCCGAACAAGATGCACTTGGGCGGGGACTTTTTAATCACCTTGAGAGCTTGAAGTTTATTCTCACCAATTATGCAGAAGATCTGGCGCCCTATGTTTCTCTCTTTGAGGTGAAGAATTTAGAGGGGGAACAGCAAATCGTTGCCCTCACCCGCTTTGAAACTTTTGCGGCGAATCTTGATGATTTGGTCGCCGTCCTAGATACGGCCGTTAATCATAAAGGTGGTTATTGCCACAGTTTAAAATTTCATGAGAGGGAAGGTTATTGTGTGACCTCTGGACCCATTAATGTGGGGGAGACTCTTTACAATCATCTTCTCCAAACCAGTCGCAGTGTGCTCTTCACCTCCGCGACCCTTGGTAATGCTAAAGGAGACCGTGGCTTTAGAGGAGTTGAGTGGGCCACGGGCTATGGTTACTTAGAACCTGAAAGACGCTTTAAGCATGGCTTCTTTTTACCGGCCCCCTATGATTATAAGAACAACACGCGAGTGTTCCTATGTGATGATACGCCTAGTATTCATGATAGCTCCTTTGTTGAAGTTGTCCTTAAGCAAATCAATCCGTTGATTCGTGACCTTGGCGGCAGAACGCTTCTTCTCTTCTCGGCCAAGAAGCGTTTTGAGATGGCGAGAGAAATTCTCCTTAGAGACTTTGATGGCCAAATTCCCCTCTTTATTCAGGGCATGGGCTCCCAAGTGGTTGAGGAGTTTAAGAAAAGTGGAGAAGGAATTCTTCTTGGCATGGAGAGTTTTGGAGAGGGAATTGATATTCCTGGCGAGGCCCTGCAATTTGTCTTTATTGATAAAGTTCCCGACCTCAGAATGGATATGGTGATCAATGAAAGACGCCACTTCTACGAAACCAATATTGGCAATGAATTTACCGATTATTACTTGGCCCACAGAACGCGCTCTCTTCATCAAAAACTTGGACGTTTGTTAAGAACGGAGTCCGATCACGGAGGAGTCATTATTGTTGATTCCCGTATTCGTCGCTGGAAGGGCAAGACCATGGAGAAGTTCAATAAGCTGATGGAACCCTATGTAATTCAAAGGCGTCCACTAAAAGAGGCCATTGATGGCGTTCGCACGTTTGTCCTTGAAGAGGGGGTTACGGGTTCAACGGCAAGTGAGCAAACAGGGCCTTCTAGTCCTTATCAAGATCATTCAAGTATTTAATTTGAATTCTGATGCCATCGTCTGAACGCACCACATAGGGAATGGTGGCGTGCTTTGAAATCTGTGCTGTAACAAAGGGCACATTGTCAGCGTCGTCTGCTTGATCCAAGTCTTGGATATCGTAGATCTTATAGGGAGTGGCCGCCACACTGTGACCTTCGATATTAATATTTTCAGAGGCCAAGGCCGTTCTTTCTATAACGAGAGTCTGCTGAAAAGGGAGAGTTTCATAGGTCCATTGATTGGTGGAGGCCAAAACGGGGAAGTAATTTCTTGAGGTGGTGTCCTCTTTCTTAGTTTTCAAAAAGAGCATCGACGTACTCGTAGTGGGAGTGGCAATGGAGAACTTTGGTGGCACTTGAATCTGTTGGTGCTCTTGGCCTTTCTGACTAATAAAGAAGTAATCCACAGTATTTGTGCGATGGTTGTAGTCAAAGAGTTCTTTGACCATCAACTCGCCAAGTTTACGCTCAATGGTTAGTTTTTGAGGGATATAATCCTTGTTGATCATGTAATCCACGTAGACTGTAAGAAGTTCGCCCGTGGCCACCCGCGAGTGACTTTCGGCAAAGAAGCTCATGCCCAGCTCCTTTCTGTCTTTGTAGACTTCAAACTCTTCCTCTGCGTAGAGAGTTTCGCCTTTAAAGTATTTGTAGGCGCCGCGATACACTTTTTCGCCACGTGGCTTTCGACGTATTTCCATAGCTCTATCTTAACTCACAACAGCACCCGGCTAAAGTGAGGCAAAAAAGGTAGACATTCTTAGTCAAAATTCTCTCATATCCCAAACTTTTTGATACAGTAATCCCGTATACAAAATTCCATTATTTCAACTTTATAACGGGCGTCGCTTTGCCCTTGAGGAGCCTTCACCATGTCGGAAAACTTTTATCGTTTGTTACACTTTGGTTCACTCTTTTTCTTTCTCTCAGGTCTTGGCATTTCTTTTTTCACTGACAATAAGAATGTCGCTAACAAAATCATTTCAGGTATTGCCTCTCTCCTTATTCTTGTTGCCGGTATGGGCCTGATCGCCAAAGGACTTCAAATTGGTCACGGGGCCAAGTGGCCGGCATGGATTCATGCAAAACTGACAATTTGGGCCCTCTTGGCCATTGGTGGCCCTGTTTTGGCGAAGAGACTTTCCAAGGGGCGTGCCATTGCCTTCTATGTGATTCTCGTTTTGGCCATCCTCTCTGGTTATTTCGCTGTCTATAAACCATTCTAAGTAAAGGTTTTGCCGGTGAAGCTGACCGGGTTGCGATTAAAAGATTTATGGTGGTTTTCACTGCCCTCTATCGTCTCAAGCGTTTTTGAGCCGCTGGCTTCTATAGTGGACACGGCCCTAGTTGGCCGCTTGAGCACCACTTCTCTTGGAGCTCTCGCCCTAGCAGCTGCAATCTTTAATGCCATCACTTGGATGTTTAATTTTCTGGTCCATGCCAGCACTCAGACAGTCGCTGATTATCAGGCAGCAAAGGACCACGAACTTCTCAGAGGTCGTATCAAGATTGCCCTCTTTGTGGCCTCGGCCGTTGGCCTAACTTGTTCAGCGGTTTTATGGTTTCCCAAAGATTTCTGGTTCATGTTAGCTGGTGGTAAGCCTGAACTTCTTTTAGAGTTTGAAGCTTACTTTAGGCCACGCACGGCCTTTCATTTCTTTACTGTTCTTTCTATTACTTCACTGAGCATCCTGCGTGGCTTTGGAAAATTGAAGTTGGTGCTGTGGCTGATGATTCTCAGTACGGGCTCTAATATTTTTCTGTCGTGGCTCTTTCTCTATCCTCTGGACTGGGGTCTAAAAGGGGCAGCTTACGGTACCATTTTGGCCCATATCCTTACTTTCGTAGTGGCCCTCGTAGCGATCATCCGCCATCCAGGTGTCGGCCTAGGCTTCCTGCAGGCCAAGCCTGATAAGGGGCAATGGTTGAAATTTGGTAAAAGTTCTTTTGATCTCTTTGGCCGCTCTTTTACTCTAACAGTTTGTTTCTTTACCTCAACTCGCCTTGCCTCCCAGTTGGGGGTAGTCGCCCTTGGTGCCCATCAAGTGCTTTTACAAGTGTGGTTGTTGGCCTCTTTCTTTTTGGATGGTCTGGCCATTAGTGGCAATATTTTGGGCGCGCGCTTTTACTTTGCAGGCCAACTCAAACGAACGGCCCTCGTTTTTCGCCAACTTCTTATCTTAGGTCTCTACGTGGGTGTTACCTTTACGATTCTCTATCTTATCTCATGGGACTTTATCATTAGCCTCTTTACCACTGACCCGGCCGTGGCAAAGACCATGGGTCAGGTAAAGGTTTTGGTGATTCTCTCTCAGGCGATCTCAGCAGTGGCCTTTGTCTACGACGGTTTGATTTTTGGTTTGTCGGGGTTCGACTACTTGAGAAAGCACATGATTTTCGGCGCCCTTTTGGTTTTCTTTCCCCTGGCCATATGGAGCTTAAAGGATCCCAGCCTCGCTTGGATTTGGGCAGGTCTCGTTTTCTTGAACCTCTACCGGGGGATTACTGGCGCGAGGTATATTCAAAATAAGGTTGGTCATGGCCAAGGATAAATCACGTAGGTTGCCTGGAGATTTGGGTTTTGAAGAAAGTTACTGGCAACAAAATTATGATGAACCAAAGGAAATGGATGGCATCGTCAATGCCACCCAACACGCTAAGTACTGTAAAGCGATCTTTGATGTTGAATTTGTTGATATCAGCTCAATTATAGATTTTGGTTTTGGTCTAGGTTACCTCTTTGAAAAAATGATTCATGAGTTTTATCCCTATAGGGCGATGGGATTAGAGCCCAGCTCTTTTGCTTATAAGAAGGCAAAGAAAGAACGCAACCTGCGACCGGTGGAAAGTGCTAAGCTCACCCTGAAAAATTGGTCCCTTTCTCAATGGGCCGAAAAATATCGCGAAAAAGAAATTAAGCGCTTTGATTTAGGGGTTTGCACCTCAGTCTTTCAGTATCTAAGTGACGAAGAGATTGAGTTGGTGTTGCCCTTGATGGCACGCCAAGTGAAGTATCTCTATTTTTCCGTTCCAACAGACAGGGAGCTAAAACGCCAAGTGACAGAGCTTGAGTTTGAAGACCGTTATGCCATCAAACGTTCAAAATCTTTTTATCGTAAGGCCCTTAAACCTCACTTCACGATTATTGGTAATAGGCTTTTAGAGAGTAGAGTCCACTTTAATGAGGACAATAGCTTCTTTACCGACTATCTTTTTAGGGAGTAGGTTAGGGAACTAGGTAAAAATAAGTCGGGAGTTCAAGAATGCGTGATGAATGGCTAGAAGATGATTGCCCATGTGGTTCAGGGGATCTTTATAAGAATTGTTGTGATCTTTTTATTAGTGGTGAGGCGAAGGCGCCAACCGCGGAAAAGCTTATGAGATCGCGCTATAGTGCCTTCGTTGTTGAAGAACCTGACTATGTCTTCTCAACTCATGATCCTGCCACACGCGATGACGTTGACCTCGATGAAATTCGAGCGTGGTCTGAGCAGTCCTACTGGGAAGGCCTCAATATTGTGGCCACTGAAGGTGGGGAAGAGAATGACACGACTGGTAAGGTGGAGTTTGTGGCCCATTATTCATCAGGCGACAAAGAGCAGCATCATCATGAAGTCTCAACCTTCACCAAAAAAGATGGTGAGTGGTTCTTTACTGATGGGGCTTTGGTCAATAACACTTATCGTCGAGACGAACCTAAAGTAGGGCGCAACGATCCCTGTCCATGCGGTTCTGGTAAGAAGTTTAAAAAGTGTTGCGGTCGTTAAAATTTTCTTAATCTTAGATAAGTTCTATTTAGAAAATTTGTACAGTTGAAATTTGGTAAAATCTTGAATTCTTCTAGTTACAAGTTGTTAGAGAATTTGTTATAACCCCTTATAAATTCTTT
>JAUIBX010000213.1 GCA_030427595.1 Bacteriovoracia bacterium
TGGTCTTGTGGCCATCACGAGATCTTTTACAACTGAATATTGAATTACCCGTCAAGAACAGCAGACGCCTGAGTTACAATTACATACCAAAATTAATAGGCAATTTTTAAATCAATAATAGAACAATCGTTCTCAAATACCGCAATACTACCAACGGGAGAGAATATTGTTATATCCCCATCGGGGCCTGCCATAGTGCCAACTGAGGATACGATATTATAAAGCTTAGCTGGATAGATAAAATCATCAGGGTATTTCAACTTTCCATCTACAAATACAGCATCAGTTTCTTGTATTTCTATTATTTGACTCTCGTTACCAATTGAGTAGATAGACTTAACGGCGGGAGTGACAATTTTGGCAAGTTTTGACTCACACTCACTAGCCACTGCTAGTTGAATGGACAGCATTAAGATAACAAATACACCGCAAATTTTTTTCATGAATAACATCCTTAATTAAATTTGAAATCAATACAAAAGAACACTCAATCATAATATTCCACAACCCAATGTGGATGCCAGATTGGTAGTAAAATCTATAAAGCTATGTCTAAAAAATTTACATTTTCATTTAACTTGGTCTTTAAGTGGCAAGTGTCTAATTGTTAATCAATTCTATCCTCTAAATGACTGGAAACTCTTTTTAAGTATAAAAGAAATTAAGAATTCTTGCGCAAATTACCGAAAGGTAATGAGATGTGCAGGAGAAAAAATGTCATTTAAGCGCGGTCTTAAGGCCTTAGTTACGGGAAAATATAGATTTGGGCAGCTTTGGAATTGGTACAAGGCACACCATATGCCATGGGGACTTGATGTAAAGCATGACCCACCACGCTTGGGTATTTTCCTAACAACAAAATGTAATATGAAATGTGACTTTTGCCTCACACACTCAACAGTAATTGAAGACAATGAATTTAAATACCAAGGCTCTGAAGATATGAGCTTTGATACATTCAAAGATATCCTTAACCGCTTTCCTAACACTCTTATTGTAAGTTTCATTGGAAATGGAGAACCTATTCTCAATAGAAATATCTATGACATGGTTAAGTACGCAAGAAAAAAGAAAAAAGGTCAACCCTCTTTTCAAATGGCCTTGTCATGGAACGCTTTATCGACAAGATCATTGATGCTGAGATTAAAACTTTCAATATCAGCTTAAATGCCATCGACCCTGAAGAATATGAGCGTTTCACAGGTTATAGTCATAAATACTTCCATAAAGTTGTAGAAAATACTCGAAAACTTGTGCAGGCTCGCAATGCTGCAAAAAACTCGGATATGGAAATCACAGCTACAATTCTAGTAGACAAGCATAACTTTAGAGACATGGAAAAAATGATTCACTTTGCTGAGCAACTTGGTATCGATGAACTTATACTTTCCCACTTCATGCCTTGGACCACACCAGGAATGACGGCACAAGAGCGATCAATTTTTTCAGACAACGAAGAGGCAGTAGCCGAAATCAACCGTCTTGCTGAGAGCAGATACGGTGTTGCCGTGACCTTTCCCACCATTTTTGATGGTGAAAAAAATAATAGGCTCTGCCGTGATAATGTGCTTTCAATGAGTATTGATGGGGATGGCAATGTCAGTGGTTGTGAGAGAAAGATGCTCAACACTGAAAGAAATGGTAAATATTGGGAAAAGAATGTTTTTAATAACGACCATTTTAAATGGCTTCGAAAGATATTCATAACTAAAGAAGAGAACCTTCCCGACCCTTGTGTCACCTGTTTCAACAACACAACTTGTGAGACAAAATCAATTCCTAAGGGTAACAAACTCATTGGAGAAGACCATAAGGAAGTCGATGTTGATTATAAGGAGATAGCATAATACTTCTTATGCTATTAACCAACTTATCTTATAATAATTAAGTGCAACTTATAATTTACGTCCACGATTTTTCTCGTCAAATTGGCCACTCTCGCGCCATGATAGAAGTCATTGACCGGCTCAAACCTGAGAAGGTTAAGGTTATTTGTTATACCCATGATCCTTTAGAACAGCTCAATATTAAAACTGATATAAACTATGAGTTTTTCAAAGTCCCTTTCACAGGATTAAAACCTTTTCTTATTCGAAACCTTTTTTTCCAGCTTTACACTGCGGTATTTGAATCACTTTGGAAGGAGCCAGAAGACACCTCTATTTCCATAGGCGTTTGTAGTTTTAATGGAGATATTATTAATATCCAGTACGCTCACTTTTTGTGGGAAAAACTGTACTTTAAAGCGACGCCAGTGAGTTGGTATAAAGCCATTTATAAAGTTATTCTCCACAGATATTTAACCTTATGTGAAGACTTTTGTTATTCAAAAGAAGGAGTTCGTTTTGTTTTCCTATCTGACTTTATCAAAGAAGCTATAGTTAAAAGGTACAAGGTCCCTAAAAAAAACTACACTATAGCCTACTCTTCAGCTGATGCTGATCAATTTAAACCCACAAAAGTAACGAGAGAAGAAGCCTTTGAAATTCTCAAGGAAAAACATCCTGAACTATCAACAGTAAAGACAGATAGACCTTGCCTTCTCTTTGTAGGAGCCTTTGAAAGAAAAGGACTCCCTCTTTTTATAAATAAAGTGCCTGATCACTATGAATTAATAATTGTGGGACAGCCCCAAAAAGGCAGTTCTTTCAAAATACCCACAAAAGAAAATATTCACCATGTTGGCTTTAGTAGAAATATAAACCTCTTTTATAATGCCTGTGATTTCTTTGTCTTTCCTACTATTTTTGAACCCTTTGGCCTAGTTCTTCTGGAGGCCGCCATTTCGGGAATGAATATCCTAACAAGTCGAAGTAGTGTAGGAGCCAGCGAACTTCTTACTGGTTTACCTGGGGTAGAATTTTGTGACCCCTTCAATAGTAAGAGATGAGCACTTTAAGGAAATTACATTATTAAGTGAAGAAACCAGAAGAAAGCAATCTCAAGAAAGACAAGAGGCCCTGAAGGATACTACTTGGGATAGCTGTGCGAGAAGTTGGACTGAGTTTCTTTCTCAGAGCTTTTAGTTTCTCACCTGACGGTAAAGGAGTATTGAGCTTAGAACAGTCACCACCACTCCAGTCAAACTCGTGTAATATGATCTATCCCTGTAAAAGTTATCTTGTGGCACGAAAACAGTATCACCAGGTTGAAGCTTAAAATCTTCAATATCAATGGCGCCACCTTCGGAAATATCAAATGTTAATTTTTCCCTCTTACCTGATCTCTTTGTCGTAACATAAACTTCATCAAATTCCGCTAACGCACTAGGCCCACCCGCAAGGGATAAACCATTAATGAGATTTGTATCAACGGGAACAAAGTGAAGACCAGTATTTTTAATTTGACCCCAAAAATGAACAGGAATCAAAACTTTCCCTTTTACAGAGGGGCTATAATAAATAGCACCAGCCTTTTTGCTAATATTGCCAACTTCTGAGGGAAGGGCCAACTCTCGAATGTTATAGTTCGTAGAGTCCATTTTTGTCTTTTTATCCTCGGCGTAAGCAGGACTGGCCAAAGTTAAAACCAAAAATAAAGAAATAGCTTTTCTCATAATACTTTCCTCTACTCGATTGTAGCTGATCCTTCTCTTTCTTCAAAGGAATCAAAGTCTCCTTCTCCCAATTTTTCTGGCCCTTCGCTAACTCCCCTCTTGTCTTTGGTCATTTTATATACTTTAAAACCAGTACCGGCCCAAAACCAATAAAAGAATGACTCTGGGTTAAAAGGAATTCCTACAGCACCCCAATTAAACCCTGTAACTAGAAAAACTAAAATGGCACATGCACCAACTATCGCGAAAGCATTCAACTCCCCCCAACGAAGCAAGGTAAGCCAGCGTGAGACAAGCGATAAATTAACGGCAAAGAGAATGAATATATATATTAAAGCACCTAAGCCCAACTCTAAAAACAAAAAAAGAAATAGATTATCAAAGTGCCACCACCAATTTTTAGGGATATCGACATGACTTTTTCTTCTTACTTCAAAATCAGGTAAAAAACCTGACAACATACCAACTCCGTACCCAAAGGGTAGCTCGATTCTTTCTTCAAAAATATTTGTAAACGTATCAAGAGATGCCCTATTGGCAAGAAATCCAGTGTCAGCAAGACCTTCATAACGGGCCATTGCTCTATCAACACTAGCGTCACCACTGAGATTGAATAGCCCAGAAGTATAAGGCAAAGACAGACTCATAAGAACGATAAATCCAAAAATAGTAAGAAGCCTTCTGAACTTAAGCTTTGAACCGATGAACTTGGCAAGCATGAAAAGCCCAAAAAGTAGAAAAAGCTTTAAGGTAGCACTTCTTACCTGAGAAACAAAGGAAGAGTAACCAATCATGGCGAAGGTACTCCACTTAAATAAAGAAAGAAAAGCTCTTGCCGGTGCAGAGTTAGGGTAGATTAATTTTGGGTTAAAAAAGAACAAAAAGGGCATGGTAAGAAAGAACAGTACTCCCATACCACCAGGTAAAAAGCTAAGCCCCCAAGGCCTGAAAGAGCTATTCGTAAAGTCTTTATACTTGGAAAAAAGATCTCGGTAATTTGTTGAAATCCCATAAAGAAAATTTTCATCATTTTGAGCTTGAATAATAACAATCAATGCACAAAAAAAGAGGATAATAGTAAAAAGGAAAAGAAAACGTTGCTCACTACCGTCTATAAAATTAATGGGAAAGTTTTGGAAATAAAAGAAGAGCAAAAAAGGGAAAATATAAACCTTAGTAGTGGCCAAACCGGGAAATATTCCCGCACCATTTGGATTAAAAAGCTCTAAGAGAAACCAGATGAAATGCAGAAATATCCCAACAATAAGATAATTGGGTAAAATTTCTTTGTTGATCAATTTCTTCTCACTAATGATGGCCCTGACAACCAATAGGCCAATAAGGATATCAAAGATCAGACGATAGATGACCTGATAGCCCATAACAACTCTTCCCTGGCCTTCAAAGAGAGAAAAGATCACCAGGGCCCAAAAAGATGAGCGTTGATCAGAAGTAAAAATCATAAGAATAAGAACAAGAGTTTGACCAATATAGGCCTGCTTAACATAAGGAAGACCACTCAAATTGAAAAACAAGTTGAGAAAGGTCATAAGGAGAAAAAAAGGCAACAATGATATGCCTTTTCTTGAAACCTCATCCTGAGGAAAAGCATTATCCATATTAGGATTTTAGCAAAAATGGTGATTTTTGGGGAAATTACTTAAAGCCGACTAAGTTAGTCAAAATCTGGAGTATTTCCAATAATGGTAAGGTCTTCGAAACTCTTCTCCAACTCATGCTGGTCGTAAATCCTATCATCCAACAAAAAGAGAATGGAAATGAGAACAATTAATAGAGTCAAACTTAGAGAAAGAGAAAAGAGAGTAATTTTAGACTTATTAACCATCTTATATACTCTCTGAGTGCTCAATTGATTTTCAAATACCAAGTCTGAAACGACAGTAGAGTTTAAGAGAGTAAGTTGAATAATTTTCTGTTCAAGCAGTTTTAAATACTCAAATGATGGTTGCAGTTCTTCAAGCTGCCCCTCTAACTTACTAAGCTGCTCAGTTGCGGCTTCCCTTTCTTTGACAAGTTCGTTATAGGTTTCAGAAGCCTTCTTATACTGCTCTTTCTTCACTTTAAAATCAAACTCCGTGAAGTTTGATTCATTTTCCTTACTTAAGATAAACTTGGCATCACTTGAAACTTTTCGTCCAGCAGTTCCCATGGAAGAAAGCTCTTTTTTGGCCTTTTTAAGCTCATCTCTAAGCTGAGCAAGAATAACATTATCTTGTGAAGATATCGAATCAGAGACAGACCTGATAGCAGCTATATCTTCTTCGTACTTTTTAACTTTTAATTCGAGACGCTGTCTCTTTTGGAAAGTTAAAAGCTTATCCGCCTCAATATTGTCTTTATAAACTTTTTTGGTTTCATTGACTTGAGTTTCTGCCAGAGCTATTTCTAGCTTGAGAGTTTGCCTAAAAGAATTATTTCTTTCAATTTTACGGTTAATAGAATCTAGACTGACTTTATAAGTCTTAACCTGATCCTTAAGATGTTTTAGGTCAACCTTTTCTAGTTCAGCACGCTTACTATCGGCGAGCTCACGACTCATTCTAATTTGCTCATCGAGGTTTCGTCTAATGGCGTTAACCCGGCTTCTTACAATTTTTTCGCTAATCTTGTCGAGAAGATAGCGTGTGGTATCAGGATCCAGTGTATTTACTTGAACAAAGTATTTATTAACAACAAGGCGATCAGGCAGAATTCTTATAAAGCCAAAAAGATTGCCTCTCACTCTATTTTCAATACAGGACTCAAGGCCATTACAAGCTTGAACAATTGTAGAAAGATCAACTCTTTCCTTACCATTGAGTGGAGTAATATTAAGCTTATGAAATTCTTTATCTTTAATCACTTCCCTACTAAATTCCTGTTGAAAATCCAAAGAGCCGATGAGACCAACAATTTCACTTGGAGTTAGAGAATTTGTCTGTTCACCAAGAACACTAGCAATAGCACTACTA